>NZ_JBMYBT010000131.1:0-35715 GCF_053993635.1 Desulfothermus sp.
AAGGGTTAAAAAGATTGGTTGCAGAGGGTGTTAAATTAATCATTACAGTGGATTGTGGAATAACTAATATTGAGGAAGTGAAGTGGGTAAGAGCACAAAATATAGATATTGTAATTACTGATCATCACATGCCAGCAGATGAGTTACCTCCCGCAAATTTTGTTATTAATCCCAAAATAAATAGTAGTGGTTATCAAAATCTGGCAGGAGTCGGCGTTGCCTTTTTGCTTGCAGCTGGATTAAATAATGAACTTCCTGAAAAGATAGATATAAGACAATATTTGGACCTTGTTGCCCTGGGAACTATTGCAGATGTGGTTCCTCTGGATATGGATAATAGGATACTGGTTAAAAATGGTTTGTTAATGCTCTCTGAAACCAGGCGGCCTGGAATAGTTGCACTGAAACAGGAAAGTGGTCTCAAGGTGGGGGCGAAGTTGGGGGCAGAAGAGGTTGGATTTATGCTTGCCCCAAGGCTCAACGCTGCAGGTAGGATGGGTAATGGTAAGGATGGGGTGGAACTCCTTTTAACCCAGGATATGACCAGGGCAAGGGAGATAGCAAGAAAGTTAGAAGAGTACAATAGGGCTAGAAAAAAGGAAGAAGATAGGATATTAAAGGATGCCATCAAACAGGCTACGGAAAAAGTAGATAAGGCTGGTCTTGTTTTGTATGGCCACGATTGGCACGAAGGGGTTGTAGGTATTGTTGCATCAAGGATTTGTGAAAGATTCTATAAACCAACATTTGTACTTACTGGCAAAAATGGAAAAGTAAAGGGTTCAGGCAGATCCATACCTGAGGTAAATTTATATTTAACGATGAAAGAATGCAGGGACGCACTTTTAAAATTTGGAGGCCATCCACAGGCTGGTGGAATTTCCCTTAGCAAGGAACAACTTCAATATTTTGAAGAACTGTTTGTTGAATGTATTGAAAAAATAACTAAAGGTATAGAATTAACTCCACATCTCATGGTAGATAGCTACTTGCCTTTAAAAAATATAGATTATAACTTAATTAAAGAGTTGGAATTACTTGAGCCCTATGGGCCAGACAATCCTGAACCTGTTTTTTGGACAAAAGACTTATTGGTCTTAAAACAAAAGCTAGTTGGAAAAGAACATGTGTTTTTGGAGGTTAGGGATGAGAGGGCAAAAAGGACCATGTGGGCAAAGGCATGGAATATGGCGGATCTCATCCCCCAAGATTTTACTAATAAATATGTAAAGATCGCGTTTTATCCCAGGATTAATACTTATAATGGGCTAATTGGCGTGGATCTTCAACTAAAGGATATTGATGTTGTGTAAAAAAGGAGGTGAAACACATGGATATGCATAGGATTGTTCGGGGTGTAGCAGGATTTATGATAATTTTAAGCCTTATTTTGGCAGTAAGCTATTCTTATTGGTGGCTGCTTTTGACCCTTTTTGTGGGAATAAATCTCTTTCAATCTGCTTTTACCAATACCTGCCCCCTTATGTGGCTTTTGAGAAAATTTGGTTTAGATGAGGGTGAAAAATCAGTTAGTTAGCTGATCATGAATGTGTTTTTATTTAGGGGACGTAAGTCCCCTGTTTTTTTAAATAGTAAACCTCCAGGCACAGAACCAGTCATCTGGGTGTTCATCAGGTGGACAGCCAATACATTCTGTCTTTATATTTGAATCTATGGTTTCAGCAAATCTTCTGTATTCCACTAAGCCTGCTGATTTGCATGGATAATCAGGAAGTCCTTTTCTTTTTCTTGCATTCTGTACCCTACATTTTTTCATGTAAAATTCCAGGGTGTTCTCATTTGGCCATTTTATTTCCTGTACATTTAAAAATGCATACATCCTGAAATTAAGTGCCTTTTCTAAGCCTTTTAATCCGGGATGTTTATCTAGTTGTAAGAATCTCTTTATAGACCATGCCTCTAAAGGAGAAAACCAGCACCAACAAGAATCATTACACCTTTTTGCATCATTCATATCTCTCTTTTGTTCTACACTCAAAAACCACAGGCCATCATTTGCAATCCACATCTTGGATACAGTTTCCATTATTTTGTAGAGATTTTCATCATCCATATTTAATAAAAATTCTGGTAAAGAATTTTTAAAAGGTATATTTAATTCCTTTTGAATCCTTCTGCTATGAACCTTTTCTCCTTGTGTTAAAACGTCGTTTAAGATATTTAAAGCCTCTTCAAAGCCAAATTGGTGTTCTACTTCTTTGAACCAGAACACGTGGTGAAATATAAGCCTGTGGATCATGTTTAGCGCAAAACGTGCCTTTTCTTCCTTTGTAAGATTTAACTCCTGGAAATTGATAAGCGACATCACTCAACCCTCCTTTGGTTTACAAGTTAGACTAAATATTTTAAATAATTTCCTTGCTGAGAATTTGTAATTCATTTTTTATTTAGTTGCAATAAAATTAAAAATATTGGAGATATGTTATGGATGGTTTTATGAAAAAAGAGTTTGTTGTGGATGAGCCTGATTTGAAAACTGTTTATAAAATTGGTGGTGCTAAGAGGGGATGGAAATTTGATCCAATGTCCCACAATATCTTTTTTATTGGACCTCGGGGTAGTGGCAAAACAACCTTGGGCAGGATGATAGCAAAAGAGCTTAATATGAACTTTGTGGATACAGATGAGGAAATAGTGAATGATATTGGAATGGATATAGAGAGATTTGTAAGGTCTTATGGATGGGAAAAATTCAGGGATATAGAGAGTAAAGTATTAAAAAGGGTGTGTAGCCGAAAATCTTGTGTGTGCGCAACTGGTGGAGGAATTGTTTTAAGAGAAGAAAACAGGAATTTGATAAGGGAAAACGGATTTGTATTTTACTTAATGGGAGATGTTTTAACCTTTGAAAAAAGGATTTTGTCAGACGAAAAGAACAAAAATCGACCACCTCTAACAGATTTGTCTTTGAGGGATGAGTTGGTAGTTACCTTGAGGGAAAGAGAGCCATTATATTTGTCAGTAGCTCATTTTATATTGAGGGCTGATAAGGATATTGATGAGTTAAAAGAGGACGTGTTTAGATTTTTAGGTGTGGAGGCGAGATAATATGAGCTATTATCATACATGGCCATTTGGTTTGGGGGTTAGTGATGGATTATTATTTATTGTGCTAAAATTTTTATTCATTGGACTTATCCTTGGATTTATTATATTTATTCTAAAATTGATTTTAGGTCCTTCACTAAAGAAAGATATTCCATTAGATCCCTCTGAAATTTTGAAAATAAGGCTGGCAAAAGGGGAGATTTCAGAGGAAGAATACAATAAATTACGATCTATAATAAATAATGAAAAATAATGTGCCAAGCTTGAGGGCCTTTTTCCTTGACATAAGGGAAAATAGGAAGTAAAAAATCTCGTTTCTGCAAATATTTTTTTGTTATCTCCGCAAAAGTTTTGATTAAAATTTTAAAAAAGGCCTTATTGTTTTTTTTGTAAGGTGCCAATCCATTTTGCTAATGGAGTTTTTTATGGAATGTCTAAAAATTATATTTGGGCAGGGGGTGTTTTGCATGGGTTTAACCTTTAACTTTTACTAGGTACAGGTGGTGGCCATGGTTGTAGGAAGACATATTATCGCAGAATTGTATGGAGTTAAAAAGGACCTCATTTCCTATGAGGACAAGGTAAGGGAGATCTTAGAAGAAGTCACAGAAAAGGCGAAATTTAATAAAATAGGGTCCATGTACAAACAATTTCAACCTTATGGAGTGACTGGTGTGGTTCTTGTAGAAGAATCACACGTATCCATACATACCTGGCCTGAATATGAACTTGTTAATTTAGATGTGTTTACTTGCGGTGAAGTATCAAAGGTGGATAAGGCCTTTGAATTGTTCTTAGAAAAATTTAAGCCTACATCATATAAGCATCAGGTAATTGATAGGGGTTAAAATGGATAGATTTAAAAATCAGGTGGTACAATTTTGTAGCAAAGGTGATATTTCCATCTATGAATTAATTGAAAGACAGGATTTTTCTCTTAAAGAATTTTTCCAAAAAATCAGGCAGTTAGAGCGGGAAGGTATAATAGAAATTGAGGGGAGAACTGTAAGGCTGAAGCCAAAATATCGAGATACATATAGTAATCTTAGCTCAATAGAAGATGTTAAATGTAGTTGTTGTGAAAAAACAGGAATAGAAATCAAAGGGTATTTTAAAGAACTTTTAGATAGGTGGAATCAGGTAACTAATGGTCGACCTGAAGCAATTGAGGTATTTGATCAGGGATTTATATCTCCAGAAGGGGTAATCAGAAGGGTTGCATATATTTATGATAGGGGAGATCTTTTAGATTCAGAAATATTCATAATGGGTGATGATGACCTGCTCTCCATAGCCCTGGCACTTACTGGACTTCCAAAAAGGGTCCAGGTAGTTGAGATAGATGAAAGATTGGTAAATTTTATAAATAAAGTGGCAGAAAAAGAGAACCTGTCTTTAAGGGCAGAAGTCTTTGATGCCCAACAGGCACTTCCTGATAAATTTAAAGGTAAATTTGATGTATTTATAACAGATCCTGTTGAGACCCTTCCAGGCTTTACCCTTTTTGTATCCAGGGCCACATCGTCTTTAAAGGGAATTGGATGTGCAGGATATTTAGGACTTACTACCATTGAAGCGTCTAAGGAAAAGTGGTTTGAAATTGAAAAAAGATTTCTGGAAATGGGATTTGTCATAACTGACATAAGACGGAGATTTAGTGTATATCCTCTGGGCGATATAAGTTTTTCCAGATATCAAGAAAAGTGTCAGGTTTATAAAGAGATAGGTGTCAAGGCTGATAGAGATTGGTATACTTCCTCTTTTATAAGGCTTGAAGCTGTTAAACAACCAAAACCCCTTGTTGAAGGGACCCATGTAATAGATGAAAAAGTATATAAAGACGATGAGAGTTTGGCAACTCCTTATTAAAACAAGAGATTTTATTGGCAGATAAAAAGAAAAAGGCAACCTAAAGATGAGGTTGCCTTTTTCTTTTTCCTTAATTTAAATATTATGGGTTTTGAAGATTTTTTAAATACACCTATAAAAATTGGTGAAAAAACATTAAAGAACAGGCTAGTCCTTTCCCCAATGGCATCTCTCACAACAATAGCCCTAAGAAAGGTTATATCAAATTTTTCCCTTCCAGGTCTTTTATACACTGAGATGTGTCTCGCCAAAATAGTTCCTACTGAGAATAAAGAAAAATCAACGGTTTTTAGATGGAGAGAGGCTGAAGAGGATATATTGGTATGTCAGATAGTGGGAAATGAACAAGAGCATATGGTTAAGGCTGCTCAACGCATTGAAGAAGAAGGACTCTTTGGCGTGGATATAAATATGGGTTGCTCAATATCCCGTTTGTGCAAAAAAGGGTATGGAGCATCCTTATTAAGGGAGCCAGATAAGGCCATTCAAATAGTCTCATCCATAAGAAAGGCTGTTAATATTCCTATTTTAGTTAAATTCAGGACAGGATGGGATGATGATCCTAGATTTCCAATGGAATTTGCAAAGAAATTAGAAGACGCAGGCGCTGATGCTCTGATTTTCCACCCAAGGGTGGCTCCAGATGTTAGAAATAGGCAGCCCAAGTGGGAATATATATCCCTTGTGAAAAAATCTGTTTCCATACCTGTTTTTGGCAATGGCAATGTGTTTTCCAAGGAACATGTAAAAAAAATGTTAGAGTTAACTGGATGTGATGGAATAGCCCTGGGCAGAATTTCAGCAGTTAGGCCTTGGATTTTTGCAGAAATTTTAGATGATTTTGTCCCAGCCCCTGAAACTTTTTACACAACTGCGTTAGAAATGTTAGAAGAGATATTTACATATTTTGAGCCAAATAGAGCTGTTAAGCTATATAAAAAATGGTCTTTTTATTTTTACTCCAATTTTTTTTACGGGCACTCTTTGTTAAAAAGTATTTTAAAATCAAATTCTTATAAGGGGCTAAAAGAGGCCATAAAAAAAACACTAATCCCTCTTCCTAAATTAAATGCTACACCAAATTTAAATCTTCTCCATTAATTTTAAATTTTCGTTGCCAATTTATAATACTTAAGTTATTGTGTAAATAATCGAATATCAGACGACCTCTAACCTATATATGTTCACTATGAGCTAGAGTTCCATCTCCTGAAAAAATTAAAAAAAAAGAGGGGGTGGAAAGTGGATAGTATTAAAGAAAAAATTTTAATTGTAGAAGATGAGATGGGAATGTCAGAGACTTTGGAGCTATTGTTGGAAGACTATGGTATTGGGTGTGAAATTGCCAGTACTGGTGAAGAAGCATTGGATCTGTTAAAAGAGAGAAAATTTAAAGTAGCGCTTGTAGATATAAGGCTCCCAGGAATAAATGGCCTACAATTTATAGAGAAAGCACATGAGCTAAATTCGGATATGTCCTTTATAATTTTAACAGGTTCCCTCGAGTTCAACCCAACGCAAATCTCTCATATTGATAAAGTCAGTAAAAAGACCTTTTATAAGCCTATTTCAAATTTTTCAGAGTTAATTGAAGAGGTTTTATTTTTACTAAAATGATAAAAAAGATGAGAAAATTTTGCTGGGTTACGTTGTTTTTGGTTGTGATTTTAGTAAAGGTAGGTGTTGCCCAGAAGCTAAAACTTCTGTTTTTTCACAGACCCCCATATTATATTTATGATAAGGACGGTGTGAGGGGGATCATTTTAAAAAGGGCCATTTATGTTTTAAAACAGGCAAAAGTGCGGTTTGAACTGGAGCTTTCAACTCCAAATAGGA
This sequence comes from Desulfothermus sp., assembly GCF_053993635.1. NCBI lineage: Bacteria > Pseudomonadati > Thermodesulfobacteriota > Desulfovibrionia > Desulfovibrionales > Desulfothermaceae > Desulfothermus > Desulfothermus sp. Next base: position 6,775 of record NZ_JBMYBT010000131.1, read on the forward strand.
TTATCGCTTTTTTTAAAAGGGGAGATAAAAATATATGTTCCCCTGGGTGGTTTAAGACAATAGAGAGAACTAGATGGGCAAAATTCTCTATTCCAATATACGAAAACAGGCCTGTTGTTCTTTTAACCGGTAAATGGAATAATGGGCTAATTAAAAAACACTTTTTATCTGATATATTTAGGAGTAGATCCCTTACGTGGGGTAGAATAAAAAATTTTTCATATGGAGATGTGATTGAAAAATACCAAAAGAAGTTCAGACCAAAAGTAGTTAATGTAGACGGAAATCAATTGAATTTGATAAATATGTTGAGGTATAAGAGATTTTCTTATATATTAATATCTCCAGAAGAAATTGATTTTTTGATTGCTTCAGCAGGGTATGATAAAAAAGATTTTTTAATTACACATTTAAACGATGTTAAAGAAGGAAACAAAAGATATTTGATGTTTTCTAAAGATATTTCAGATAGTTTAATAGAAAAAATAAATAAAATCATATTTAAATTATACAAATAGATTTTTTATGAAAAAGAAAAGTATTATAGACTTAGTAAGATTACATTTAATTTTTATTGTTCTGTCTGTATCATTTATAGTATTATTTTCAAATTATTATATATTTAAATCAAATCTTGAAAAAAATTTTGTATTACAGAAAAATAAATTAATTAATAATATAAAAAATATTTATGTATATCCATTATGGAGATTAGATAAAAAAGAAATTGAACTTTTATCAATTAGCTATATACAAAATAAGTTGATAGCTGGGATTGATGTAGTATCAATGCCATATAAATCACATCTATTCAGATATAAAGGAAAACAACAAATAAATGTAGAAACTGATCATATACCTATTTTTTATGAAGGTAAAGAAATAGGATATGTAACTATAACCTTTAACAAAGATTCAACTTCTAAATTTATTACAAATTTATTAACAACTAACATCTCTTTGGTTTTTTTTATAATTATTTTTATCTATTTTTCTACGAATTTGATTTTAAAAAATAATCTAGAAGGACCAATATCAGTTTTGGCAAGTGCAATTTCAAAGGTAAAACAGGGTGAATATAATTATTCTGCTCCATCTATGGAGTTTGTTGAATTTAAGCCAATTTTTGATTCTGTTGTGGATCTGGGACTAAAGATAAAGCAGAGGGAAAGAGAACTTAAACAAAGTGAAGAGAAATTTAGAAATCTAGCTGAAAATGCACCTTTGGGTATTTTAATTTATCAAGGAGAGAGGTTTGTGTATTGTAATAAGGCCAGTACTGAGATTTTTGGATATACTAAAGAAGAAATCATGTCTAAAAAGTTTTGGGAGTTTGTATCTTTAGAACAACAGGACATAATAAGACAGAGGGGAATTTTAAGACAACAGGGAAGGCTCGACTTACCCAACAGATATGAGTTTGAAATTTTGGCAAAAGATGGAAAAAAGAAGTTGTTGGATTTTTGTGTTTCTGTGATTGATTATGAAGGAAAGCCTGCTGGATTGGTGATTATTCAGGATATTACAGAAGAGAAAAGAATTCAAAAGGAATTGGAAAGACTTAGAAATATGCTTCAGAATATAATAAATTCAATGCCATCTATGTTGATTACAGTTGATAGGGAATTTAATGTGATTTATTGGAATAAGTATGTAGAAAATATTTTAGGAGATATAAAAGTAAAAAATTTAAGAAACAAAAATTTTTTTGATGTTATTGATATGGAAGATGAACTAAAAGATAAACTAAATAAGGCTATTTTAGCAAGAGATGTTCAATCTTATCTAAGAAAGTCAGAGGATAAAGATGGATCTGTAAAAGTTGAAAATATAATAATATTCCCTCTAAAATCTAATGGTGTAGATGGCGCTGTTATAAAGATAGATGATATTACAGAACAAGTAAAATTTGAAGAAATGTTAGTACATTCGGAAAAGATGATTACCATAGGTAATATGGCATCTGGAATAGCACATGAAATAAATAATCCATTAGCTATTATTATGCAGGCATGTGATGTGTGTTTAAATAGGTTAAAAGATACATCTAGAAATAGAGAAATGGCAAAACAAATGGGTATTGATTTCGATTGTCTTAAAAAATACATTCAGGATAGAAAAATAGATAAAATGCTTTTTAATATAAAAGAAGCAACAATGAGGGCATCAGATATTATAAGGGGGCTTTTAAGTTTTACCCATGGATCTTCAGGAATAGTTGATAATATAGATATAAGAGAAGTTATGGAGATGGCCCTTACAATGGCGTACAATGATTATAGTTTAAAGAAAAGGTATGATGTCAAAAAAATAAAAATAAAAAAGGAATATGAAGATGTACCTCGAATTTCATGTGATCCCATAAAAATGCAACAGGTGTTCTTGAATATTATAAAAAATTCTGCTCAGGCAATGGCTGGTATGGAACACCCTGAAATTACAATTACAATTTCTGAAGTTAAAGATGGCATGGTGAAAATTAATATAAAAGACAATGGTCCTGGAATCCCTAAAGATATTATCGGTAATATATTTGACCCATTTTACACAACTAAACAGGTTGGTGAAGGCACTGGATTGGGTTTATATATTTCGTATTTTATAGTCACCAAACAACACAAGGGAAAAATTTTTGTGGATTCAGCACCAGAGAAAGGAACTGCTATAACTATTTATTTACCTATTTCCCCTTGTTTAGAAAATTTTACAACATATCGCATGCTTCCCCAATAATATCCTACCTTTGACAAAAGATATCAACTTGTTATTATATAAATTAAATAGTCTAAATTAATTTACGGAAAGGAGTGGGGAAAATGCGCATAGCTTTTGTATCAACATATCCACCAATTGAATGTGGTATAGCCACTTATACAAGTTTTTTAACTGAAGCTTTGAGGGCTAAAGAGGTAGATGTTTACATTATATCTCACTATGGTGGGCAGGGAAAAAATGTATTTAGTTGTTTTGACTATGAAGATAGAGATCTCTCCTACAAGATATTTGACATGATAATCAGGCTTTCCCCTGATCTTGTCCACATACAACATGAGTTTAATCTATTTGGCAGACAATATGGTGTTTCCATTGTTCCCCTATATTTTCAATTAAAAATGACCAGTATCCCATGTGTTACCACCCTTCATACTATTTACGAGAAAAATATTTTTGAACACAAGATCTTATTTTCCTGTTTTTTAAATTATTCAGATAACGTGATAGTTCACGAAAAATTCCAAAAGCAGGCCCTAATCAATGAGTTAGATAGGGTAGATGGGCTTGATGAGAAAATTTCAGTTATTCCCCATGGAGCCAGAGAATTAAACAATATACCTGATGCAAAAAAGAAATTGGGTATAGATGAAGATACAAAAATAGTTTTAATGATAGGTTACTTTAGTCCATATAAAAATTTTGAAAAAATTTTAGACCTTTGGCCAGAGATTGTTAGGAAATATGATGGAAAAGTACTTTTGATAATTGCAGGTAAATTAAGGACTATAGCCTACTTGGATTACAGAAATCTATTGTTTGAAAGAATTAACTCATCTCCGGCAAAAGAGCATATAAAGGTAATAAGGGGACAGATTTCTCAGGATTCTTTTGATATTATAATGTCTGCGGCCGATATAGTGGTCCTGCCGTATAAGAAGATCTCTCAGAGTGGGATCTTTGCCCATTGTATGGCCTTTGGAAAGCCTGTTGTAACTTCTTTTAATAAGACCATGGAAGCTATTTTCTCAAAATATAGAGCAGGTCTAATGTGTAGAAATAAAAACGAATATGTTGATAATATTTTGTGCTTGTTAAGAGATGAAAAACTTTATAATGAACTTTCCCGCAATGGGAAGTTGTATGTAAAAGAAAAGATTTCATGGTCATTGGTTGCTGACAAACATATATCTATTTACAGGAGGCTAATAGAGCCATCGATATTAAATGTGTCCACCATTTGGATGGATTAATTAGTGATAATTTTGTGTAATGAGGAGGATCCATGAAGAAAAAATACCAGTTGGAGATAATTAAAAGACACCCTCTAAACCCTATAATAACCAGAGAAGATGTGCCCTATCACTGTAATACAGTTTTTAATGCTGCTGCATGTAAATTTAAAGAAGATTATTTACTTTTATTACGCATTGAAGACTTTGAGGGTAAGAGCCACCTGACCTTGGCCAGATCTCATGATGGTTTAGATTTTAAGATTGATAAAAAGCCATGGATAGTGCCATCAAAAGACCCTTATTTTGAACCTTATGAGAGGTTTGGGGTAGAAGACCCGAGAATTACTCAGATAGATGGGAAATATTACATAACATACACAGCCTATGGGCCATATGGAGTTAGGATAGGTATAGGAGTGACTGAAGATTTTGAAAAATTTGAAAGAATAAGTCTTGCCACAGATGTTGATAACAAGGATGGAGTGCTTTTTCCACAAAAAATCAAGGGAAAATACGTGATGATAACAAGACCAGCTGGTCGTGGGGGAAAGATGAATCTTATGTGGATTACCTATTCTCCTGATTTGGTTCACTGGGGAGAGAGCAGGGTGCTCATGTTTTTTTCTCCAGGTGCCTGGAGTGCTTTTAAAATGGGTGCATCAACTCCACCAATTTCAACTGAAAAGGGCTGGCTAGTCTTTTTTCATGGGGTTAAACTTGCAGGGGGAGGCCTTATTTATAGAGTAGGTGCTATGCTCCTTGATCTGGATGAGCCCCATAAGATTATTGGATATACCCCATATTACATCTTTGGTCCAAATGAAATATATGAAAGGGTTGGAGATGTACCAAATGTGGTATTTCCATGTGGAACTATCTTAGAGGATGACGGAGAATTAAAGATATATTATGGAGCCGCAGATACCTGTATAGCACTTGCTACTGCTAGTATTGATGAGCTAGTTGAAAGTTGCATAAAAACGCCACGGGAGTATAAAAGACCCTAAAAAAGGGGGAATTAGTTTCCCCTTATTTTTCTAGCCCCAATCTTTTTTTTAGCGCGGTCCAATCTATATGTTCTTTAACCAGATTAAAACCATAATTTAGCTTTTGTTCATCTCTTAATTTAATAGTTTCAAGGATAAAGTCCATTTTTTTTGCAATAGTATACGTATCGTCTTTAACTACCAATATTGGAATATTTAAATCTTTTGCTCTATTTAAGATAATATCAGTGGGATAAATGTTACCTGTTAAAATAAGGCATTTGCATCTTCCCTCCAAAGCCACCAATTGTAAATCAGATCTATCACCTCCCACAATTACAGCTGGATTATTTTTCTTTTGATAATGGTACATAAAATTTTCTATCTGCATAGTCCCTATTATAAAGTCAATAACAAGCTCATCTAATTTGTTTTGGCCAGATATAATATTTCCTTTTAGTCTTTTTGCCAATTCTTTTATAGGTATTGCATATAAAAATGGGTCTTTTGGAATTACACCTAACACATCAATATCTTTTTTATTTAATAAAGGTAAAAGTAAATTGTTTACTGTATCCATAATGCGTTTTGGAACTGAGTTCAAGATACAACCAATAAGCCTATGTTCCAGTATTTCTTTAGCACTTACTAAATAGTCATAATAAAATTCTTTAAAAAATCTATCAATTAATATCACTTTTGCCTCAAGTGCATTGGCTACATCAATACCAGCAACATTGCAGTATTTACCTGCATGTAAAAAACTACCAGAGCCACTTATGAGCATAAGGTCGTTGTCTTTTTTTAGTTTTTCATATGCATTTAAAATTTTTCCCATGAAATCAGGACATCCTTTTTTAAACACTGAAAGCTGTAGATCTCTGGTAACAACAACTGGAGTAACCAGTTCGGGATCATTATTCAGACCCAGGATCTTTTGTATAAAGAGCGCATCTTGATCTATTACCTTGTCTTTATTTTTCGTGGCTGGTGATGTACCAACAGGCTTTATAAACCCCACCTTAAAACCTAAATTTTGAAAATAGCGGCCAATAGTTAATGTAATTAAGGTCTTGCCTGCGTATCCAGACGTGGAACCAATATAAAGTGCTATCATCTCCCACTCCTTGATTTTATATTTTTTTCTTTGCAAAAGGTTAACAAATTGTTTAAGAAAAGCCAAGCAATGAAATTAGATAATATAATATGCTTTATAATTTGAATGCTATTGGCTTTAAACTCAGGGAAATAAGGAGAAAACAATCCATGAGACCAATTGGTATAGATGTGGGATTTGGTTTTACTAAGGCAACCAATGGAGATGAATATGTAATTTTTAAATCAATCATTGGTGAGTACACAGATATTCAATTTGATTTTTTATTAGAAGATAATCAGTTTGAGCAAAATTTACAGGTAAAATTGGAAGATAATATGTTTTTTCTTGGGGAGCTGGCAGAAAAACAGTCCTTGGTCAGACAGTATACCTTGGATCAGGATAAATTGGTCAGCGAATTCGTCAAAATCCTAGCGATATCGTGTCTAGGAATGCTCACAGATGAAGTGGAGACAGTTAATGTGGTTACAGGACTGCCTGTTGGATATTACAGAAGAGATGCAAAAAAGATTCAAGAAATACTCCAAGGATTTCACAAGATTGAGTTCCTTTCAAAAAAGGGTAAGGGAAGGGAAAAAAGGGTAAATATAGCCAAAGTGAAGGTGGTACCTCAGCCCATGGGTTCAGTATTTAACCTCTTATTTGATGAACAGGGTAGAGTAACAAATAAAAAATTGGTAAGTCAAAAGATCGGAGTTGTTGATATTGGCTTTAGAACTACGGATTTTGTATTACTTGATCATTTAAGATATGTTGAAAGGGGAAGCACTACAACAGATAATGGCATGTCCAAATGTTTTAGTTTAATAGCTAATAAACTAAGACAAAAAGCAGGTGTCAGTATCGAACTCTACAGATTATATGAAGCGATTTTTTCTGGCTCCATAAAAATAAAGGGAAAAGAATATAATATCATAAATTTAAAAGAACGGGTATATTCTCATTTTGCTTCTCAAATTGCCAATGATATAAACAGGGTGTGGGAGACTGATTGGGATATTGATCTCATTGTTTTAACTGGAGGAGGGGCTAAAGAACTTTTTAATTATATAAAACCCTTGGTGGAAGGAAACATAATTTTAGTAGAGAGCAAGTCTGATCCTCGTTTAAACAATGTAATGGGATATCTAAAGTATGGGATATACGATCTAAATAAGTTAAGGAAGGAATCTGCTGTTGTGGGAACAAAAGGACAAAAAGTGGAAGAAGAGAAAAAGGAGCAAGACTAAGCCAAATGTTTTAAACAATACCATAAGACTTTAGTTTTTTGTGTAAATAACTTCTCTCTAAACCAATTAGTTCAGATAATCTGGAAATATTGCCTTTAGCTTCCTTTAATTTTGAAGCAAGATATTCTCTTTCAAATTCTGATTTAGCTGTCTTGAAATCCATATCCAGAAATCTGGCATCACTACGTTTGTTTATTAGATTAGAGTAATTTTTATATTCCTCAGGTAGGTCAGATATATCCACTTCTTTTCCAGCATACAATATCAACATCCTTTCTGTAAAATTTTTAAGTTCCCTTACATTTCCTGGCCAGGGATAGTTAATCAATTTAGACATAGCTGATTTTGTAAATTCTATAGGTTGATATCCATTTTCTTTACAAAATGAATCTATAAATTCATTTATTAAGATAGGGATATCCTCTTTTCTATCTTTTAAATCCGGGACATGAATTGGGAATACATTTAATCTATAGTATAAATCTTCTCTGAAGCGGCCTTGTTCAATCTCCTTTTTTAAATCTTTATTTGTTGCAACTATAACCCTTACATCCACTTCTATGGTCCTGTTTCCACCTACACGTTCAAATTTTTGTTCTTGTAGAATCCTTAATATCTTGGCCTGTGTTTTGAGGCTCATGTCTCCGATTTCATCTAAAAAAAGTGTGCCCATATGGGCAAGTTCAAATTTCCCTACGTGGGATTTATGTGCACCGGTAAATGCACCTTTTTCATGTCCAAATAGCTCGCTTTCTATTAGTTCTTCTGGTATAGCGGCGCAATTTATGGCTATAAGTGGCCTATTTGCACGTTTGCTTTTTTTGTGTATTGCCCGTGCAACTATTTCCTTTCCAGTTCCATTGGAGCCTGTTATAAGTACCCAGGCATTCGTTGGAGCAACTTTCTCTATTTGTTCCCTAACTTTTGAGATTGCCTTACTTTTGCCAGTCAATTCATCTACAATATCACTTTTTACCCTATATCTTAATCTTTGGTTTTCAATGGTAAGTTCCTTAAACTCCAAGGCCTTTTTAGCTGCTACAACCACTTTTTCTAAAGAAAGAGGCTTTTCAATAAAGTCAAATGCCCCTAGTTTTATGGTTTGAACAGCGGTTTCAATATTCCCATGTCCAGATATCATTATTACAGGGATGTGAGGTACGTCCTTTTTCAAAATTTTCAAAACATCTACCCCATCCATGCCTGTGAGCCATATGTCTAAAAAGATTGCATCAGGTTCTGCTTTTGTCTTAATAAACTCTAATGCCTTTTCTCCACTTTCAAATCCAATACACTTGTATCCTTCATCCTCCAAAATCCCTGAAAGGGAGATCCTGATGTCTTCTTCGTCGTCTATTATCAAGATCAAGGATTCCATGAAATTTCTCCCTTAACTTAAGTTTACAAACTTTATTTTGTTTCGTTTAGTGATGTCCACAAAGCAATAGATAAACAGCCCTCCAGAGCCTCGTAAATATTTTTTAAAAGTTTAACCTTAATTTTACATATATAAACAACTGAGTTCAGATGCCAGCATGGAGTGCTGTGGATTGGCAATTAGTTTTTTCTCATAATAGATAATCAGCCTAATTTGTCAAAAAAATGACTAAGCTTTGCTAAGCTGGCAGAATTATTTGAAAACAAGTACCTTTTCCCTTTTGAGAAATCGCTGTTATCTCGCCACCATGTTCTTTTACAATGGATCTGGCTATGGTAAGTCCAAGACCAGTGCTACCTTTTTTCATGGAAAAATATGGTTCAAATATTCGAGATTTCTCCTTTGAACTCAGTCCTGGACCATTATCCTTTATTTCAACTACCACATTTGAAGAATTTTTATCAAAAGTACAATTAATTTCAATTTCTGGATTTTCTTTTCCTTGCAATGCTTCAACAGCATTATTTAATAAATTAATTATCACCCTTTTTATAGCATTTGCGTCGAAATTAAAAGCAGGGATCTGTGGATCAACATTTTTTATCCACAATATCTTTGGGTAACTGGATGTATATAAAATATAAATTTCATCAATCAAGGTTTGTATATTATTTTTACTTGGAGTTATTTCTGGGAGTTTTGCAAATTCTGAGAATTCTTTAACCAAACCCTGAAGGTGATCAACCTGTCTTACTATTACTCTAACTCCTTCTTTAAATGCTGGATCATCTATTAAATTGGAAAATTTTTTCTCCAATCTCTGGGCAGAGAGTTTTATGGGGGTTAGGGGATTTTTTATTTCGTGTGCTATTCTTTTTGCAACCTCCTGCCAGGCAGCCAACCTTTGCATCTTGTCTAATTCTGTTATATCCTCAAATACTATAATGGTGCCTACCTGTTCATTTCCATGTCTTTTTAAGCTAACTAAGTTTAACAAAAGTTTTCTTTCTTTTTTATCTACTAAAATGGTAAGTTGTGTCTGTATTACTTTGTGTGGAAATTTCTCTAATTTAGGAAATAGGGAGGAGAATTCCTCTTTATAATCTCCTGGTAAGATGTCAAATAACCTTTTGCCTACTATGTTTCCTTCCGGGATTTGTAAGATTTCCAGGGCAGATTTGTTTATAGTGTTAATTTTGAATTGGCTATCTAAACTGATCACTCCGGATGTTATGGTATTAAGAACCGCTTCCATGTACTGCCTTCTATGTTCCAACTCTTTATTTTTTTTGTATAAGATCTGGTTTGTATCATTTAACTGTTTCTGGCTTCGCCTTAGCTCTTCAGCCATAAGATTGAATGATTTTACTAGTGTACCTAACTCATCCTCTGACTCATCTTCAATCCTCACCTCGAGATCTCCCAAGGCGATCCTTTTAGTAGCTGAGGACAGGGCCTGGATAGGATATGATATTTCCTTGGCCAGTTTTAGTCCAAACCAGATTGAGCCAAAAATTATCAAAAGGGTCATTACCCCTAAAAGTATGTAAAGGGATGTTTTCAGGGGTTTTTTCAAAGATTTAAGTTGATTATATTCATAAACTCCCTGTACTATTTTTTCCATTTTTTCAGTAATTGGATATTTAAGTCTTATACCCAATACTATAAATTTGTATTTTTGTGCACCATTGTTTTTTAAATGAGCAACACCCAAAACATAATCCAATCCTTCAAAGGAATATATATTTACCCAAAACTCTTTATTTTTTTCTATAGCTTCCCATTCTATTTTGTCTTTTAGTTTATTCCAAATTTTTTTCCAATTCTCCTGTATAAATCCAATTTCCCTTTTGTCTTTTTTTAAGATTAAAATTCCTGTATTATTTTCTTTAGCAAAATTACTAATTAATGTAATTAATTTTTTTTCATTGTATCTATTGAAATGTATCTTCTTAAATTTATCTAATTTAGTCTTTAATTCATCCTGAATGTATTTATAGTTTATTTTACCTATTTCAAGTGCTGTTTTTAAAGAATTATCAATTTGATTTCTAAACCAATAATCAACTGATGTTTGTACAAATTTTACAGAGATCAAAAACATTAGTATAGTGGGTATAAAAGATAAAGATATAAATGAAAGAACTAATTTAGTTCTTAACCTTGATCCGCCTACTTTTCTCTTTCTGTCTAAAAACAATTTAACACTATTTCGAATAACTAAAAATAGTATTACCAACAAAAGAATTACATTTAAATTAAATACAATTAAAAAAAGATATGAATTAACTCCAAAAAATTTTAGTTCAATCCAGCTGAATAGTATAATTAATATTACAGATATAAGTATGATTAAAAATTCAATTTTGGTCTTTTTGGGGATGTTTATATGTTTCATAAGTAAATTTAGAATTTAAAATTAATATGGTATTCAGATGGAGGTGTTATGTCAAAATTCCAGAAAAAAAGCGTCTTTTCAATCCAATAAGGAACCTTTTTTTTTAGAGAAAACCTAAGTATTAGGTCATATTTTTCTTCGCCAGTAGGGGTTGTCCATATTGGTAGTTTGAGATTTATAGTTGATATTTTCTCAATTAGTTTATTTATAGAATTTGTGGAGTAAATTGACTTATTTTTTTCCCTGATGGAGAATTTGTTACTTATGGGATTAAAAAAGATATTTAATTCCTGATCGTTGCTAAATACTGTTTTGTCAAAGAAGAATTTAATTTTTTTTTGAATTTCCACCTGATAGTAAAACACTACCTGAAACTTGTTGTCCTTGATTATTTTTTGGAATTTTTCTGGGTCAATTACATTAAGGGATATCTGGATACTGACGTTTTTATTACTGGTATTTAAAATAACATTTTCTAAAGTTATATCTTGTAAAAATGCCTTTGTTGGTAATACTAAACATACAGCTAAGACCAAAAATGCAATTAGCCGTTTGAATTTAATGAATTTTTTAGAAGTAATTCTTATTGACATTATGGACGTTTTCTCTTTGATTTTATCTTAAAATTTTATTGCATCCTGAAAAGGTAGAATATAAAGTTTTTTGTCATATGGCAAGACGCATAAAGTTTATTTTTGTGGGCAAGGTCAAACAGGATTTTTGGAAAAAAGCTGAAAAATTTTATCTGCAGAGGATTAGCAATTTTTTTAATGTACAAATAATCGTAGTCAAGGACTCCAAAAAAGGTTCCATAGATAATAGGGTCAATTTTGAGTCCAGGGAGATTTTGAAAAAATTGTTGCCTTCTGATTTTCTTGTTATTCTTGATGAGAAGGGGAAGTTCCTATCCTCTATGGATTTTGCCAAAAAATTGACAATGTGGACTGAACTACCAAATAAGACTCCTTGTTTTGTTGTTGGAGGATCATATGGGCTTTCTCAAGAGATAAAAAAAAGATCTGATTTTTTATTTAGTTTGAGTCCTCTTACCTTTACCCATGAAATGGCTAGAGTAATCCTCTTAGAACAAATATATAGAGCCTACCAGATTTTGATAAACTCATCATATCATCACTGATTTGGTATTTTTTTTGCTTTTAATTTAATAAAAGCAAAAAATTCCTTATTACCATTTGTTAGCAATCTAATAATCCTAAACCAAGAGGGATGGATATGAAAAACACAATTGAGTCCCAGGGAAAGGTCATTGGTGTTGATTTTAATGATGAGGAAAAAAATAAGATTTTCAATATAATTGACTGTAACGAAATCACCTTTGTAGAATCAAAAAGAGAAGATTCTTTTGAAGGTGTGGTTGGTAATAAAGATGCTTATGTGATCTTGATTCCCTGGAGACATTGGATAAGGTTATCTAATAATAGTAAAGATAAGTCTTTAAAAAAATTTTACATAAAAAAAATTGAAAACTCCTTTTTTGGTGACTCTGATATACTCACAGAATGCGTGGTGGCAATATCTTCTAGATTGTTGAAAAAAGATGAGGAATTAAAAGGGATTATAGACGAAGCAAAGGGGATCTATAATTTTATTTCAAATTTAAAAAAAGAGATTGCCTTATACAAAGAGCTCTATTTTAGAAAGGCAACTCAATTGGATTTTTTAGATGATTTTTTTAAAACAGTAACTCTCCCTAGATGTGTGAAGGAAATTCTAGAAAATGGATTTTTAAAGATTAGAGATTATTTTGCTGTTAATAGCTTTTGTATTTTAATCCCTGGAGAAAATAATGGTTATAAATTCTATGTTACCAATAATAAAAATTTTTGGATTAATTATGTTGAGAAAAAACTAAAGTTAAAGAAAAATAGTTTAGAAGTTGTAACATTGGGAATTGAGGTTCAAACAGATAAAGATTGGGACATTGTGGATGTATCTCCATCCCTGGAAAATTTTAAAGTTTTCATTTCTATAGATACAGATCATATGGGATATGATGATTTTGCTGTATTGGAGATGGCTATAGACCATCTATGTCTGCTCATTCAACGTGGTGTAGAATATGAAAAATTGTCCTCATTTGCATATATCGATTTTTTAACTGGCGTAGGTAATCGTCATTATTTTGATATGGTGATTAAACAAGAGATAAAAAGGCATGAAAGACTTGGATCAAAATTCAGTGTAGTGATGATTGATATAGATCACTTTAAGGATATAAATGATAGATTTGGACATGTTGCAGGTGATATGGTCCTAAATCAACTGGCAAATATAATTAAGGACAATGCAAGGGAAATTGATCACGTAATCCGTTATGGTGGTGAGGAATTCCTCTTGATATTGCCCCATACAAATAAAGAAAATGGCCGTATATTTGCTGAGAGACTGAGGAAAACAATTGAAAATTATAAGTTTGTAATTGATGATGGGAAAACAATAAAAATTACTGTAAGTATGGGGGTATCTGAGTTTGATCCAAAGGGGAAATATCCTATTGAAGATATTTTAAAGAGTGCTGATAGTGCCCTTTACAATTCAAAAGAGATGGGAAGAAACAGAGTAAGCGTTGTTTAAATTTAGTTAGTTAAAAATGGCAATCTAAATTAAAATCCCTTGACCTCCCTCTAAATGGGTCTTAATGTCTCACCCAGGAAAGTAATCGATTGAGGGGTGTGATAGGGGTGAGACATACCAACAAAGAACATGCAATTGTTTGTTTGTCTGGAGGACAGGATTCAGCAACCTGTCTTGCCTGGGCAAAAGAAAAATTTGAAAAAATATTCAGTGTTTGTTTTATATATGGCCAAAGACATATAATTGAAGTTGAGTGCTCGAAAAAACTTTCCGAGCTTGCTGGGTGTGTAAAACACTTTGAAATAAAAATAGACCAACTTTTTTCGCAAATAACTAAAAGTAATTTAATTAAAAACAGCGGGGATTTTAATAGGCCCTTTGAATTTGATGAGGACCTTCCAGCCTCATTTGTCCCTTTTAGAAACTTGTTTTTTATCTCCTCTGCAGCTTCTATTGCATACACCTATGGCATTAAGAATATAGTGGTTGGTGTATCTCAGACAGATTTTAGTGGCTATCCTGACTGTAGAAATACCTTTATTAAGTCTTTAAACGCCACCTTAGAGCTGGCTGTTGACTCTTCTTTTGAAATACATGCTCCACTTATGTATTTATCAAAAAAAGACACTGTGTTGCTCATGAAAGAGCTTGGAAAGTTAGATTGGTATAAATATACCCACACCTGTTATGAGGGAGCAAGAGCAGCATGTGGAAAATGTCCAGCATGTATCCTTAGACTCAAGGGATTTAAAGAGGCTAATATCAAAGATCCTATTGAATATAGAAAGTAGAATTAAAGGAGGAAAGACCATGGATGAGTTAGATGAATTTTGTCAAGGACTACAAATTGATATGGATAAAAAAGTAGAAGATATCTATGGGAAAAAAATAGCTGAGATATGGAAGAATTTAAAATATTTTAATGTATTAGAAAAAGGTGATGGTATTGGCAAACTTACTGGGAGTTGTGGAGATAGTGTGGAAATTTTAATAAAAGTAAAAAGCGGAAAGATAGATGAGATTTCATACTGGACAGACGGTTGTATCGCTACAGTAGTCTGTGGATCCCTTGTGTGCGATTTGGCCCATGGGAAACCACTGGAAGAGGCTGAAAAAATATCAGGAGAAGATGTTCTTATAGAACTTCCAAAATTGCCTGAAGATCATCATCATTGCGCATTTCTTGCGGCAAATACATTGCATGAGGCAATTGGGGATTATTATAGAAAAATGCAAAAGCAAAGATAATTTATCAATGGTTTAAAATTAAAGGTTTCAAAAAAAGTTAGAATGTGCTAATTTTTTTCTTTACAACGTTTTGTTATGAACTTAATATATTTTTGTCTGGTTTATTTAGAGTGATTACTAAAACAGGAGGTTTATGGGTATGAGTGAGAACAAGTGTGAAATGGAGAAAAAAGAGTGTGAGAGTTGTTCAAAAAAAGGTTCTTGTGAAGAGTATAAGGATGAAAAATTAAAACAAACACTTAGCAGGATTAAACATAAAATCGTAATACTTTCAGGAAAAGGTGGGGTTGGAAAGAGTTCAATAGCCACAAATATAGCTGTGGGATTATCTTTAAAGGGTAAAAAAGTAGGACTTATGGATGTTGATGTCCATGGCCCATCTATCCCACGTTTATTAAAATTGGATGGAGCAAGGCCTGAAGTTGGTGCAAATGGAATGTATCCAATTGCATGGTCTAAAAATTTATCAGTAATTTCCCTGGGATTTTTACTTCCTTCTAAGGAGGATTCTGTAATCTGGAGAGGTCCACTTAAGATGGGAGTAATAAAACAATTTATAGAGGATGTGGTGTGGGGATTTTTAGATTATCTTGTAGTGGATTGTCCCCCTGGCACTGGTGATGAGCCCCTCTCTGTTATGCAGCTTATGGGAAAAGAGGCCCGTGCAGTGATAGTGACTACTCCACAGGACGTGGCAGTTGATGATGTGAGGCGGTCAATTAATTTTTGTCGTCATACAGGGAATCCAATAATAGGTGTTGTTGAAAATATGAGTGGCTTTGTATGTCCCCATTGTGGTAAAGAGGTAGATATCTTTAAATCAGGAGGAGGGGAGGCCCTGGCAAAGGAGACAGGGGTCGAGTTTCTTGGAAAGATACCCCTGGATCCCAAGTTGGTAGAGGCTGGAGATAGCGGTGATGTATTTATTAAATATCATCAAGACTCACCAGCAGCCAAGGCCCTTTTAAAGATATTAGAGCCAATATTAAAATTGGATGAAAAATAGGGTTGTTAAAAATAATGGAAATTTGATAAGAAGGGACGAAAAGATTCGTCCCTTTTTTTGTTTTTTAACTATTAAATACGCATAAATATATGCGTTCTGGAAGGGGAGGTGTAAACTATGTCCACAAAAATTACAATATTATGTGAAAACACAGCAGGCGCTATGTTTGGGCTCATTGGTGAGCATGGTTTTTCTGCTTTAATTGAAAAGGACGGTGAAAAAATTTTGTTTGATACTGGTCAGGGTTTTACTTTAAAACACAACGCATCTATCTTAGGTGTTGATTTTAAAGAGATTAACAAGATAGTGATTTCTCATGGGCATTACGACCACACAAGTGGACTTGTAGATGCTTTATATCCCCCAAGGGGAGCAAAGGTATATCTTCACCCTGATTGTTTTGGTGCAAAATACGCAAAACTTAATACTCCAAAAGGATGTGACTATGTGTATATTGGGATTAAATTTAAGAAAGAAATATTAGAAGATTCTCTTAAAGCTGAATTTGTGTATCTAAAAGAATTTACAGAGATTTCAAAGGGAATTTATTATTCAGGTGAGGTACCAAAGGAAGAGAAATTTGCCATAAAAGACACACGTCTTGTTGTAAGAACAGATCATGGAGAATATATTGAAGATCCATTTAACGACGATATAAGCTTACTCATTGAAACAGACAAAGGCCCTGTTGTATTACTTGGATGTGCACACAGTGGAGTTGTAAATATTCTTAGATATTTATCAAAAAAAACAGGGCATAAAAAATTTTATGGAGTAATTGGCGGTACCCACCTTGGATTTTTCCCACCAGGAGAGGAATTAAACAATATTTTAGATGAGCTTGAGCGTTTTTCAGTTGAGCTTGTTGCAGTTTCACATTGCACAGGTCCTGTTGCCGCTTCCCACTGCTATATGAGGTTTAAAGAGAGATTTGAATTTGCAAATGTTGGGTGGTCCAAGGAGTTTTGATTTTTTGAATAGTTTTTTTCAGTGGCACTTTCCACAGGGCTCACTTCTACCACAACAGGTCTTCCCCGTAGTTTCGAATCTACATTCTTTCCCCTCTCTTTTATGGGAAGTAGAAGAGCTCGTTCCCTTTAAAATAAATCCCATCCCGCCGCTGATTAAGCGTTTGACTGTGCCTCCGCATTGGGGGCACTCATTTATTGGATTATCTGACATTGATTGTTTTATCTCAAATTTATATCCACAGTTTGTGCATTCATATTCATAAGTTGGCATAGAATTCCTCCTTTTTCCCTCTGAACTCCCTTATTTTTTTAATCATTTTTATCCTCTTTAATTGGTCGTGTCAATACACAAGAACCCACCTGAACATTGGCATGATTTGCAATAACATTACATTTTGCCTTAAATAAGAAAAAGATATTGTGTTCTACATTGCTTAAGCTTTCAAAATTGCCCTGACCCTTTGCAATAACTAAATCCGAATTCCAGAATTTATTTAAGAATTCTTCTTTGCAGTCTTCTAAAATAGTTCCTGGTGCATCTGATCCATTGTCTATAACATTGACAATTTTAGGTAAATTGCAAAATTCAGCATCATGGATAGTTGCATCATTTATAATAGGGCCACCTCTAACTACTAGCGTTATTTTTTCTGGGCCAATTTCTTCAATAAATATTTTATCAAATACTATTTCACCGGCATTATCTGCTAAATAAAGGATATTTTTTGAATTTTTTATTTCTTTTTTAAATAATTGAAAATCTCCAATAACTGGTTGTGATAATCCGTTGGCTATGGATTTTTCTACTTCTTGTTCTGTAATATTATTTTTTACTCCAAGGTCTATAATGTTTCCTGCCATGGCAAGCCTCATGGCAGTATTTATGGGATCTGGAGAGTCCTTTACCATTGATTTTAGTTTTGGATATATTTTTATTGCCAATTTATTATGCCTGATTTTTATCTCTTTGTATGGGTCTGGATTATTGGTTATTTTTCTGATTAATGAATGGATGTGTTTTGCAGTATATGGTGGTGGTTTTGACATATCTATTTTGCTTAAACTTAGAAGCGCTTCTCTCAATAATTGCTCTTGAAGTTTTTCGTCTGCTCCAGTTATTTTTCCTACGTCAAGACAATGACGAACAAAACATGGGATGCATTCCAAATAGGTCTTCATCTCTTTATCCCCTTTATTAAAATCTTGGGATTCTTTTTAAGAAAAGTTTTTATTTTTGACAACTAATTTATTGTAGGAGGCGAAATATTTCTCAGATATCAACAAATTTGTTAGGAAAACAACCATCCCTAGATGAAAAATATATAACTTGGGAACTTTTAAGTTTTGCTTGAAGATTTTCATTTTATCCATTAATACCTTGTTCAAATTTTAGTGCTCATGCTCTTTTTTAAATTATTTTATAACCATTCAGGTGCCTATTTGGGCTTAAAAGGGAATCCCGTGAAAATCGGGAACGAACCCATCGCTGTGATAGGGGGACGAAAGCTGCAAAGGCCACTGCCAAAGCACCTGGGTTTTAACCTTAGAACCTTGAACATAGAACTTAAAACCTAGAACTTTTTTAGGTGTTTGGTGGGAAGGCGCAGTGACTAGGATGATCCCTTGAGTCAGAAGACCTGCCTGAATGGGAACGGATCTTGTTGTTAAACGGCAAGAAATTTTTTGGACCTGGATGAAAATGGGACATCCTGGTTTGTCAAAAAAAAAGACAAACTGGGATTTTTTTATGAAAAAATTTTATTTTCAGCTTATTTTTGCATTTATTTTTCTTATTCTCACAGTAATTATATCTCTTGGTCTGGGATTTGTAAAGATCCCTTTTTTTGAAATTATAAAGATTATTTTATCTAAGTTAACTGGTATAACATACGATAATATTTCCAATATACATTCCTCTGTTGTCTGGGACGTTAGACTGCCCCGTATAATTTGTGCTGCTTTAGTT
The DNA here is from genome assembly GCF_053993635.1 of Desulfothermus sp. Taxonomy (NCBI): domain Bacteria; kingdom Pseudomonadati; phylum Thermodesulfobacteriota; class Desulfovibrionia; order Desulfovibrionales; family Desulfothermaceae; genus Desulfothermus; species Desulfothermus sp. Next base: position 25,616 of record NZ_JBMYBT010000131.1, read on the forward strand.
GGCGCATCCCTCTCTGTTTGTGGGGTTGTGTTTCAGGGCATCCTTTTAAATCCCTTAGCAGATCCATATACCCTGGGAATTTCTGCAGGTGCTGCCTTTGGAGCATCAGTTGCCTTGCTTTTTGGGTTCAACTTCTTGGGAATCTATAGTGTACCTTTTTTCGCATTTGTCTTTGGGCTTATAACCCTTCTTGTAGTTGTATATCTCTCTTCTACTTCCAGTGGTGGAATTTCATCAAACAATTTGATCTTATCAGGTGTTATTGTATCAGCGATTCTCTCTGCTGGTATTAGCTTTTGTAAATACCTGGCGCAGGAGAGGGTTTCAGTTATTGTGTTTTGGCTTTTAGGGAGTTTTGCATCATCTACCTGGACAAGCGCATTATTAATTGTAGGGTGTCTTATTATATCCTTTGGTGTATTTATATTTTATTTTAGAGAGCTTAATTTGCTTAGCCTTGGGGGAAAAACAGCTCTATCAATGGGTGTGGATCCAAATAGGGTGCGTATATTATTGCTTGTATTTGGTTCTCTTTTAACTGGTGTCTGCGTATCATTTTCTGGAATTATTGGATTTGTAGGCTTGCTTGTTCCCCATATGATGCGATCAGTGGTAGGTCCAAATCATTTAAAACTTTTGCCTATCTCCCTAATATGCGGGGCAATAATGCTCACTATGGCTGATACACTAACCAGGGCCGTTCTACCTACAGAAGTTCCAATAGGAGTGCTTACTGCCCTAATAGGTGGACCCTTTTTCTGTTATATATTTAGGAAAAAACAGGTAGGTTTTTAAAAGTGGTTAGTGAAATCCTAAAAATAGATCATGTTTCGTTTTCGTACCAAGATCTACTTGTTTTAAAGGACATTTCTTTTAAGTTTTATCCAGGTAAGTTTTATGGAATTTTAGGTCCAAATGGGAGTGGAAAATCCACATTACTCGATATATTGCTTGGTTTTAAAACTCCAGACAAAGGCAATGTGTTTTTATTTAAAAAACATATAAAAGAAATAAAAAAAACAGAAATTGGAAAGAAAATATCATATGTGCCGCAAAATTTTACTTTTAATTTCCCATTTAGTGTTGATGAAATTGTGACCATGGGTAGATATCCATATATTAAGAGATTTTCTTTCCCAACTCAAAAAGATTTTGAAATTGTAGAGCACGTGGAAAGGGAAGTAGATATATTTAAATTTAGAAATAGATTGATAACTGAATTAAGTGGAGGTGAAAGGCAAAGGGTTATGATAGCACGGGCATTAGCCCAGGATACACCAATTTTTCTATTAGACGAACCAACATCTAATCTGGATGTAAAGCACAGTTTAAGAATATTAAATAGTTTTAAGAAGAGGGTGATTAATAAAAATAGGACTGTAATATGCGTATTTCACAACATAAATGAGGCTTTATTTTTTTGTGATGAATTAATATTTTTAAAAAATGGTGAGATTATAATAGGTGGTCCTACAGGTGATATTATAAATGAAGATATCTTAAAAAAGATATTTGAAGTAGAGGTTATGCTTCGTTTTGAAAAAAAATTAAATTGTTATCAAGTAATATTTACAAATGGGAGGTATTAGTATGAGAAGAAAAAATAATGTAACAAAATTTTTAATAATCAATTTATTTTTATTTGTAGTTAGTTCAACATTGGTCTATGGATTTAAAATAAAAAATGATATGTTAACTGATGATGGAGGAAGGCATATAAAAATAACTAATCCATATAATAGAATAATTTCTCTATATCCAGCACATACTGAAAATCTTTGTGCATTACATGGTTATAAATATATAGTTGGTATATCTATAAGTGATACATATCCTCCATATATCTTAAAGAAACCAAAATTTTCTTATCATTTTGGGGTGGAGAGATTTTTAGTAGTTAAACCGGATTTAGTATTAATCAGACCAATGATAGAATTTGGATATCCCAATTTAATAAAAAAATTTAAAAAAGAAAATATAGCTGTTATTTCAATACAGCCCAATAATATATCTTCTCTATATAGCTATTGGATGGCATTAGGTTTAATTATTGGAAAGAGAGAAAATGCACAACAAATAATTGCAGACTTTAAAGATACTATAGAATTTTTTCATTCAATCAATAAAAAAATAAAACACAAAAAAATGGTTTTTTTTGAGTCTATACATAGGAAATTTAAGACATTTGCTCCAGATTCCATACCAATGTTTGTTTTGAAATCTGCTGGGGGAATAAATATAGCCCAGGACGCATATGAAGTAAGAAATTCAAATATAGCAGATTATGGTAAAGAAAAAATATTGTCTCATGCTAGTGAGATAGATGTGTTTTTGGCACAACGAGGTCGAATGAATAGGATAAGAATAAAGGATATAAAAAAAGAACCTGGTTTTAATATAATCAAGGCAGTGAAGAATAATGAGATACATCTTGTAGCTGAGGAAGTTACATCTAGACCTACTATTAGGCTCTTAATGGGGATATATGAGATAGGCCATATTTTATATCCAACTTATTATGATAATAGAGTTAAACAACGTATTCAAAATATACTTAAAAAATATTATCAAAAATAAGCTTAGTTTTGATGGAGAGGTCATTATGGAGAAAAGAGGGAAATTATACGGTATAGGTGTAGGCCCAGGAGACCCAGAGCTGATAACAGTGAAGGCTGTAAAAATTTTAAAACAGGTTGATATAGTATATTCTGCATCTTCAAGCAAGAATGATCATTCAATGGCTTTTGATATTGCATCCAGATACATTCCCAAAAAAACTAAATGTATTTTTTTGCCTTTTCCTATGGTCTTAGACAAAGAAGAAGCAGAGAAATACTGGCGCTCACATGCTGAAAGGGTCAAAGAAGATGTATATAATGGTAAGGATGTAGCTTTTTTGACAGTAGGAGATCCTTTAACATATTCCACATTTGGATATTTGTTGAGATGTTTTAAAGAGATTGCTCCAGATGTTGAAATAATAATAATTCCTGGTATTACATCTTATCAGGCGTCTGCAGCAGTGACTAAGACAGTACTTGCTGAGGGTGAGGAAGTGCTAACTGTAGTATCAGGGGTTAAAGGTGGTGATCATTTAAGAAGACTCTCAACTATATCTGACAATATTATTTTTTTAAAGGCCTATAAAAATATTAAAGATATATACGCTGCCTTAAAAGAGACAGGGAGGTTAAAATCTAGCGTAGCTGTTAAAAGATGTGGATTTGCTGACCAGGAAATTATACATAACATTGAAGAGCTATTAAATAAAAAGGCCTTATATTGGACATTGATAATTTCAAAAAAAGGTAAATAAGCTGCGATGGGATATTTTTTATTTTTTGCTTAATTATAGGAGTTAACTATGTTAAATATAATTCGTCCTGAAGAAATTGAAAAAAGGTCTTTTGAAATAATAGAAGAAGAGACAAAAAAGATTAAGGGTAGTATTCCATTTTCCAATGAAAAGTGGCAGATTGTAAGGAGGATCATCCATACCACCGCAGATTTTGATGTGTTAGACAACATAGTTTTTCATCCTGATGCAATAGAAATGGGAAAAAAGGCAATAAAAAATGGATGTATAATTGTCACAGATACAAATATGGCAAAAGCAGGAATTAGCAAGGCCAGGCTTAAAAGATTTAATGTAGAGGTTGAATGTTTTGTATCAGATGAAGATGTTGCCAAAGAGGCAAGGATTAGAAATTGCACAAGGTCTATGGTTGCTATTGAAAAGGCTGCAAAAGTTGGAAAGGATATTATTTTTGGAATTGGTAATGCCCCAACTGCTATATTTCATTTGATTGATTTAATGGGAAAAGGAGAGGTGAAACCAGCCCTTATCCTTGGAATGGTGGTTGGCTTTGTGGGTGCTGCTAAGTCAAAGGAAGAATTAATTTCTCGTTCAATCGCTCCATATATTGTACTCAAAGGCAGAAAAGGGGGATCACCAATTGTTGCTGCCACAATAAATGCACTTTTGGATTTGTGTTAAGTTGAATTTTTGTATAATAAAAAAAGGAATGGAACAATTAAGAGGACTTTAGAGATCTGAGCTTAATCTCTAATAAATATCTAGACTACGATGAAAAATAGAGAATTATTAAGAGGTTAAGTATATTTTATAGGGGGTGTGGAGATGGAAGAACTGGCTCTCAAACAAAAAGTTGGTATGCTTGAAGATGCTCTTATGCAGCTTGTATATCAATCAAGAATAACTGATATGAAGATAGGTCGATTGAGTGATGAGATGAAGGACTTCAAGGACGAGATGCTGGAATTTAAGAATGAGATGAAAGATTTCAAAGATGAGATGAAGGCCTTTAAGGATGAGATGAAGGAGTTTAAGGATGGAGTAGTTGTATTTCAAGATGAGATGAAGGCATTCAAGGACGAGATGCTAGAGTTTAAAAACGAGATGAAGGACTTCAAAGATGAAATGAAAGAATTTAAGGATGAAATGAAGGACTTCAAGGATGAAATGAAAGAATTCAAGGACGAGATGCTAGAGTTTAAAAACGAGATGAAGGACTTTAAAGACGAGATGAGAGAGTTTAAGATTGAAGTAAATGAAGACAGGAAGAGAATGAATAAACAGTGGGGAGAACTGGCAAATAAAATGGGAACTATTGTTGAGGATATAGTTGCTCCTGCTATTGGTCCTGTTGTTAGAAAATATTTTAATTGTGATCCAGAAGAGATAGCTATTAGGATAAAGAGAAAGAAAAATGGATTAAAAGATGAATTTGACGCTATATGTGTATGTAAAGATAGGGTGTTTTTATTTGAAGTAAAAAGTACACCACGTCCTGAATATGTTTTTGATTTTAAGAATAAAAAGAAGGAAAATTTTTTAAAGCTCTTTCCTGAACACAAAGACAAAGAACTAGTGTTAATTTTTGCATCTCTTCGTTTAGAAGAAGATATTTTAAATCTACTTACAAAACAGAAAATTCTTGGTATGGCATACAGAGAATGGGAATATATGGATATTTTAAATTTTTCTAATGTCTATGGTGAATGTTTTAGTAAATAAAAAATGGGAAAAAAAACAGGTCTAAGAATAGGTTATACAACAGGATCATGTGCTACTGCTGCTGCAATGGCGGCAGTTATGGCAATTTTAGGTGAGGAAAAAAGAGAAGTGGACATTCCAACTCCATCTGGAAAAAGATTAAGAATTCCCATTGTTAAGATTACTAAAGATGGAAATTTTGCCAGGGTATTGGTAAAAAAGGATGCAGGAGATGATCCTGATGTCACCCATGGAGCCCTTATTTGCGCAAAGGTATCAATACAACAACAAGATAATGAATCCATTGTTGAGATTTTCGGTGGAAAAGGGGTTGGAATTGTAACAAAGCCAGGTTTACCTGTTAAGATTGGTCATGCTGCCATAAATCCTGTTCCCAGAGAACAAATTAAAAATGGGGTGTTAGAGATATTAAATAGGTTCAAAATTAAGGCAAAGGTATGTGTAATAATTGAGGTGTTAGAAGGGGAAAAAATCGCCAAAAAGACTTTGAATCCAAGGCTTGGGATCATTGGAGGAGTTTCTATTTTAGGGACAAGGGGTACTGTTATCCCTTATTCTGCCGAGGCCTATAAAGAAACTATTTTTTTGGCAATGGATGTTGCAAAAACAATGGGACTGGATCACATAGCCCTTACAACTGGTGGCAGGAGCGAGCGGCTTTTAATGAATATTTTAAACTTTCTTCCAAAAGAGGCATTTATACAAATTGCAGATTTTTTTAAATTTTCTCTTAAATGTGCAAGCAAAAAGGGATTTAAGACCATTAGTTTTGGTGTTTTTCCTGGAAAATTAATTAAAATGGCACAAGGGTATGAATACACCCATGCAAGGGAAACAAAAATAGATTTTGATCTACTTTCAAAATGGGCAAAAGAAATCGGCTATTCAAAGGAAATATGTCTCGAGATAAAAAAAGCCAATACTGGCAGACATGTCATGGAAATAGTAGATACAGAAAAAGAAAAAAAAATGAAATTTATAGAATTTTTATGTAATAAGGCTGTTTTAGTGGCAAAGAATTTTTCTAGTTACAGATTGAAAATAATTTACCACGTGTTTGATTATACTGAAGATTTTATCATGTCCTATCAAGGATAGCACTTATGGATACTTTTTTAAAAATAAAAAAGGCCAGAGAGTTGTTAAATATTGGAGAAAAAACATCTATAAAGGAAATTAGAGAAAATTATCTAAATCTCTTAAAAAAATATCATCCAGATACTGGAGATGGTGATGTAGAATATTTAGAAAAAATGACAAAAAAAATAATTGATGCATATAACTTACTCATGGATTATTGTTACACTTATGAAATTTCATTTAAAAAACAAGATATTGAAAGATTTCTAAAAGACGATGAATGGTGGTTTTATAGGTTTGGTGAAGACCCTTTGTGGGGAAGGACAAAAGAAAAATAAAGAAAAATATGATAAAAATTATTGGACTTGGACAAAATTTTTTAGATATCCCTCCATCATACGTAAAAATAATTGAAAATGCAGATATATTAATTGGAGGAGCTAGACAATTAAGCCCCTTTGATTATGTTAAGTGTGAAAAATTAAAAATAGTCCCGCCTATAGATAAATTAATAGCTAACATTAAGACTTTGAAAGACAAAGATGTAGTTGTGTTGGCTGATGGTGATCCCCTTTTTTTTGGAATTGGTGAAAGACTCATAAGAGAACTTGGAAGAGATATTGTTGAAATTTATCCCAATGTATCGGTTGTTCAAAGGGCAGGAGCAAGGCTTGGATTATCTCTTAAAGACATCTATGTTGTTTCCTTGCATGGTAGAGACAATTATTATGATTTGTTTAGTGCTATTTCCTGGAATAAATATGTGGGTGTATTTACTGATAAATCACATACACCTGCAAAAATAGCAAAAATATTCTTAGATAGAGATATATTGAATTTTAAATTTCATATCTTTGAAGACCTATGTCTTAGTTCAGAAAGGGTTTTGAGTTTAAGTATAAAGGGTGTATTAAACTTTAATTATTCTCCTTTGAACTTTTTGATCTTAGAAAGAGAAAAGGATCCAGAAATAACTCCTTATCTTGGGATGGATGATAGTCTATTTTTTACAGATAAAAAACAACTTACTAAAAAAGAGGTAAGGGTGATTTCATTGTCTAACATGCAGATTAGAGAAGACAGTATTATTTTAGACATTGGAGCTGGATCTGGAACTGTTTCTATTGAAGCACTTACACTAGCAAAAAAAGGCAGAGTGTATGCTATAGAAAAAGATCCAAGACGTGCTGAAATAATCAGATTAAATAGAAAGAGGTTTGGAGTCTATGCACTAGAAGTAATAGAAAATAATGCAGAAGATATATTAGAGTCTCTGCCTCGTCCTGATAGAATCTTCATTGGTGGTGGCCTTATAAATAATCCCCAGTTACTTAATTTATCATATGAAAGATTAAAATCAGGTGGAATAATAGTGGTAAATACTGTTCTTTTAAATAGCTTTTATAAGTGTATAAGATTTTGTAAGGAAAAGAAAATTCACTTTGAGGTAATTCAGATGAATGTAAATAGGGCAAAAGAACTATCTGAGAGTTTTTATTTTGTGCCTATAAATCCTGTAATGATTATAACTATTTTTAAAAGAGAGGTGGATTAGATGGAAGCAAAGGTATATTTTATTGGGGCTGGACCTGGTGATCCAGATCTTTTGACAATTAAGGCAGCAGAAATACTTCAAAAGGCAGATGTGATAATTTTTGCTGGCTCATTGGTGCCTGAAGATTTAGTTAGGAAATTTGCCAAAAAAGAATGTAAAATAATAAACTCTGCTCCCTTAAACTTAGATGAAATACATTCAATCATAAGGGATTCCATAAAAAAAGGCCTTGTTGTTGCAAGGGTGCATACAGGAGATCCTTCCATATATGGTGCTATCCATGAGCAGGTATACCTTTTAGAAAAAGACAATATTGCTTATGAAATAATTCCAGGAATTTCTGCTGCATTTGCAACTGCAGCAAAGGCTAGGGTTTGTTTTACAATTCCAGAAATGGCTCAGACACTAATAATTACCAGATTAGAAGGAAAGACCAAGGTGCCAGAAAGAGAAAGCTTTGAAAATCTTGCAGCAACTCTATGTCCTATGGCCATTTATCTATCCGCATCAAAGGTAGATGAACTTCAGAAAAAGTGTCTTAATGCGGGATATGAAAAAAATACTACTGTTGTAATTGGATATCGCATTGGATGGGAAGATGAAAATATAATTATAACTGATTTAGAAAATTTGGTGGACAATGTTAAAAAATATAATATAACAAGACAGGCAGTGTTTTTAATATTACCCTACAAAGACCAGATATATTTTTCAAAGCTATACGATCCCGAGTTTTCCCATGGTTACAGAAAATAAAATAGCAATTTATGTTTTAAATAAATTTGGTCTTAGAGTAGCACAAAAGATTTTAGAATATATAGACAGTGCAGAACTATTTGTAAAAAAGGGGGTTACAAAGAATATAAACAGCCATGAGTTTAATAATATAAAAAGTATTGTAAAAGAAAATTTTTTTAAATACAAATCACATATTTTTATTTGTGCAACAGGTATAGTAGTAAGAACTATATGTCCTTTTATATGTTCCAAAGATATAGACCCTGCTATAGTTGTTATAGATCCAGCAGGCAAGTATGTAATAAGTCTTTTGTCTGGCCACTTAGGCGGTGCAAATTCCCTTGCTAGATATGTTGCAAAAAAAATTACTGCTATTCCCGTTATAACTACTGCTACAGATTCTTTTAATTTGCCAGCAATTGATGAAATAGCAAGGATTTTGAATTTAACAATTGATGATATAAAAAAGATTAAAATTATAAATTCAGCTATATTAAATCATAAACCAATTTTTGTATATGATCCTTTGAATTACTTAAATATACAATCTTTTTTTCCTTCAGATTATTCCCTTGTAATTAAAAGTGATTTAAATAATATAAAAAAGAGCGATATAGGAATTATATGTGATTATAAAGAGAATAAAGTAGATAACAATAAAATAATTTTATATCCAAAGGTATTATACGTTGGCATAGGTTGTAATAAGGGGACTCATTTTTCAGAGATTTTGGATCTATTTAACTGCGTATTTTCCGAAGAAAATTTAGCCGCTGATTCAGTTTGTGCCATAGTGACTACAGATAGAAAAAGCAATGAACAAGGTATAATAGAGTTTACAAAATTTCTAAAAAAAGAGCTCATTTTTATTGATCACTTCAAGTTAGATAAAATAAAAGTTCCAAATCCATCTGAGAATGTTAAAAGACATATGGGGGTGCCTAGTGTCAGTGAAGCTTGTGCAATTATAGCTTCAAAAGGAAGATTAGTAGTTGAGAAAAGAAAATCAAAAAATGTTACAATTGCTGTAGCTATAAAGGATTTAACATATTCAAAATAGGAGATATATTGATATGAACTATGGTAAATTAAACATTATAGGAATTGGTCCTGGAGGAGATGAACACATAAGTTTTTATGCAAAGGATACAATTATAAATTCTGATGTAATTGTTGGTTATAAAAAATATATAGAATTAATTGAACATTTAACGACTGGAAAAGAAGTATATTCAACTGGTATGATGGGTGAGATAAAAAGGTGTGAGGCAGCTATTGAGTATGTATTAGATGGAAAAGATACATCTGTTGTATGTAGTGGAGATGCTGGTATTTATGGACTTTCTGGTCTTATTTTAGAAATCTTAGACAAAAAAGGATTAATTAATCAGATTAAAGTGGAGATAATACCAGGTATCCCTGCCTTTGTTGCATGTGCAGCATCTTTAGGTGCACCTCTAATGCATGATTTTGCGTGTATTAGTTTAAGTGATTTAATGACTCCATGGGATGTTATTGAAAAAAGGATCTATTTATGTGGAGAAGGGGATTTTGTTACTGTAATCTATAATCCAAAATCAAAAAAGAGAAATTGGCAGATTATTGAGGCTATAAATATATTGAGAAAATTTAGAGATGAAAAAACGCCTGTTGGGATTGTAAAAAATGCAACAAGGGATGGAGAAAAAA
>NZ_JBMYBT010000132.1:0-9278 GCF_053993635.1 Desulfothermus sp.
GGACTTGGAATCCTTATGCCACCATCTGTTGTGTTCATTATATATGGTATCTTAACCCAAATATCCATAGGAAAACTATTTTTAGCAGGTATCTTGCCAGCAATTTTAATAACTATCTTATTTTGTACTGCAGTATATTTTTATTCCATTATCTCTCCTTCCCAATCTCCTCCAGGAGAAAAATTTCCCATAAAAGAAAAGATTAAAGCAATAATAGATGTGTGGGAAACGCTGCTTGTATTTTCACTTGTTATGGGGGGCATGTTTTTGGGAATCTTTACTCCAACAAGGGCAGGGGCAGTGGGATCATTTTTGCTGCTTGTAATTGTAGTTATTCAGAAAAAACTCTCCTGGAAAAACTTTGTTAAGGCAGTATACGACACTTTAAACGTCTCCTGTATGGTCATTATGCTGGTTGCTGGGGCAACTATATTTGGCCATTTTTTGGCCTTGTCCAGGGTCTCTATGGAGATGGCCAATTTTGTATCTTCTTTAAACCTCCCTGGATGGGGAGTTGTGAGCATGATCTGTTTAATATATTTGATTGCAGGATGTTTTATTGATGCGCTAGCTCTAGTTACTTTAACAATTCCGATCTTTTATCCAATAATTGTAAATCTTGGCTATGACCCTGTATGGTTTGGAGTAATTATTGTGCTTATTACCCAGATGGGCATAATTACTCCTCCTGTTGGAGTTAATGCATATATTGTAAAAGGGCTATCACCTCATATAAAACTAGAAGAGGTATTTGCAGGTATTGTGCCTTTTTTAATAGCCCTTATCATAGGCACAGGGATTATAATTGCCTGTCCAAAAATAAGTTTACTTTTACCTGAAATGGTGAAATAAAAAATAATGAGAAAATATAAAATTACCTAAGTAAAGAAGACAATGTTTTTATTGCTGAAGTTTCTGAATTATCAGGATGATCTATGATTCATGGAGATAGTTATGAAGAGGCAATTAAAAATATAATGTTGGCCGTAAAAAATGGGAGATAAAATGAAAGTAAATATAGTAATAGAAAAAGATGAATATGGATATTATGCATATTGTCCAGAATTAAAAGGATGTCATAGTCAAGGAGATTCTTTTGAGGAAGTTTTATCAAACATAAAGGAGGCCATAGAACTTTATTTAGAGACATTGTCCTTAGAGGAAAAGAAACTTTATTTAAGCAAAGAAATATTTACGACTTCCATGGAGATAGAAGTTGCCTAAATTGCCAAGACTTACTCCAGAGGAAGCTGAAAAGAAACTACTTCGCTGTGGGTTTCACCATATTAGGAGTAAAGGAAGTCATAGGATATATCAAAGAGGTAATGAGAGATTTATTATACCCTTTCACAAAGGAAAAACATTACATCCTAAGATTGTAAAGGCATTGATGAACTTAATAGGAGAGTTAAAGGGCTAACAAAACGGTCCAGCGGATTTGTTACTTAGTCGCCGCTGGCCTCTGTGTTTAGAAAGAAAATAAAGAGAGGGGAAAAAAAATGGGAAAATTTTTGCTAGAAATTGGAACTGAAGAGATGCCATCCAGGTTTTTATCTGGTATAATTTCTCAACTAAAGGAACTCTTTGAGACTGAATTAAAGAATGCGCAGATTCAGTTTAAGGATGTTAAAACCTATGCTACACCTAGAAGGATAGTAGCATTTGTAGAAGATATTTCTGAGATACAAAACAAAGAGATAAAAAAGATAGTAGGCCCCCCAGTTAATATTGCCAAGGACAAAGACGGAAATTACACCAAGGCAGGAATTGGATTTGCAAAATCCCAGGGAGTAGAATTAGAGGACCTATTTGAAGAAAAGACTCCAAAAGGGGTGTATATTGCCACAAAAAAAGAAATTGGCGGGGCAAACACAAGGGAAATTCTACCAGATATAATAAAGGACATAATCTCAAGGATCCATTTTCCCAAAAGGATGAAATGGGAAGATTCTGGTTTTTTGTTTGGACGTCCAATTAGATGGATACTGGCACTCTTTAATACTGAAATTATTGATTTTGAAATTGCTTCAATTGGCTCCTCCAATAAGACCTATGGCCATAGGGTCATGGGAAAAGGCCCATTTTCTGTTTCATCGTGCGATGAATATTTTGAAATAATAGAAAATAAGGGAAAAGTTATTTTAGATCCTAAGAAACGGCTTAATATTATTAAAGAAATAGGAAATAAAGATGCCCAAAAACTGGGAGGCAGAGTGATATGGGATGATGAACTTCTGGAAGAAGTAATTGGACTTATTGAATATCCCCTTCCCTTAATTGGGGAATTTCATTCTAAATTTTTAGAATTGCCTAAAGAGGTTTTGTTAACCAGTATTAAAACACACCAAAAATCCTTTGGTATTGAAGATGAAAATGGGAATCTCCTCCCATATTTTCTGTGCACTCTAAACATAGTGCCCTCTGATATGTCCCTTGTAAAAAAAGGATGGGAAAGGGTTCTACGTGCAAGATTGGAAGATGCCAGATTTTTTTGGAATGTGGACAACAAAGCGTCTTTAGAAGAATGGAGGGAAGAATTAAATAGGGTGGTATTTTTAGGACCACTTGGTTCCATGGGAGACAAGGCAAATAGATTGGAAAAAATCTGTGAATTTCTCTCAGATAAATTGGCTCCAGAACTAAAAAATTCTATGAAAAGGGCCGCTCAACTTGCAAAAGTAGACCTTGTTTCAGAGATGGTAGGTGAATTTGATGACCTGCAGGGAATCATGGGTGGCATTTATGCAAAAATAAAGGGTGAGGATGAAGTTGTAAGCAGTGCCATCTATGAACATTACCTGCCAACAGGAGTAGATAGTCCATTACCTAAAACCATAGGTGGGGCAATCTTATCCCTTGCAGATAAAATGGACAACATTATTGGTTGCTTTGGATTGGACATGATCCCAACAGGAGCCCAGGATCCCCATGGCATGAGACGACAAACCCTTGCAATTATAAGAATTATTCTAGATAAGGGGTTTAATTTTTCTCTTTTTGATGCATTTTCTAAGGTGTTTGATACATATGGGGATATTAAATGGAAAAATTCAAAAGAGACTACTTTAACAAAGTTAAGGGAATTTGTAGCTGCCAGGTTAAAAGGATATTTTACATCTCTTGGATATGAGACCAAAATTGTGGACGCAGCACTGGGGGCTGATATTGACAATATCTACCTTGCCCAAAAAAGGCTTGAAGCCTTAAAACAATTTAGTGAACAGAAAGATTTTGAAAGTGCTGTACTCACATTTAAGAGGGCAGACAATATAATCAGAAAACAGGGTATTTCTGCAGAAGGAAACCTGAGTGATAGATTTGACATGGACAAAATGGTGGAGGAAGAAGAAAAGAAACTGGCACAGGCTATTTTAGACCTTGATAAGAAATGGAATGATCTCTATGGAAAAGAAGATTTCATAGAACTTTTTATGCTTTTATATGACCTAAAACCTGTGGTGGATGAATTTTTTGATAATGTAATGGTAATGTGTGAAGATCCTGCACTTAGAAGAAATAGATTAAATCTCCTCTATGCCCTGACAAAAAAATTATCTACCCTAGCAGATTTTAGTGCCCTTCAAATATAGACATGACCAGGTCTAGCCCTGGGCCTGGTTATTGGGCCTAAACCTGCTGCTATAACTGTATTGCCTAACTAATCACTTTATGGGATGGAGTACCTTCCACTTAATTTTTTATTTAGCCTTTATATCACCCAACAGGAGAATATAATTGGTGAAACATGAAGTAACATTCATTGATTTTGTCATAAAAGAATGGCTGCTAATCGCCTCAGGAGTTGGTTTTGTCCTGTTATCCCTTTATACAAAGCATCTTCCCATCCCTTCAATCAATGAGTTAAATGTCCTGTTTATCTTGTTTGTGTTGTTTATTACTGTAAATGGTTTACAGAAAAGTGGGTTGCTCTTAAAAATATCCCAATTTATAGAAAAAGGTAAAGCCATACCCTTAAAACTAGTATTAGGAACCTTTTTTTTGTCCATGTTGGTAACAAATGATATTGCGTTAATAGTTATTGTTCCCATTACATTATCGCTTAACATAAATAAAAAAGACATTCTTGTAATTTTTGAGGCATTGGCAGCCAATGCTGGTTCTGCATTAACTCCAATTGGTAATCCTCAGAATCTTTATATTTATTGGTTTTACCACATTCATCCCTTTACATTCATAAAGACGATTTTTCCTTTTTCTTTAGCTTTTCTTGGATTGCTGACGGTCTCTTCGCTCTTTGTTGTAATCCAAAAAGATTTAAAGGAAGATCAAATACAGAAAATCAATAAAAAGGGATATGTCTATGGAGTGTTATTTATTGTTGTTCTTCTCACTGTTTTTCATATTCTTCCTCTTGTAAGTGGAGTTGCTGTTATATTTTTTGCGTTTATATTTGACCAAAAAGCATTATATGTTGATTATTCTCTACTTTTTAGCTTTTTTTTCTTTTTTGGAATAGCGGACAATCTAAAAACCATACTGGCTCCTGAGATAAGCCATTTTGGACATATATTTCTATTATCAGTACTCACAAGTCAGGTCATGAGTAATGTTCCTGCAACACTACTCATTGCAAAATTTACATCAAATTGGCAACCCTTATTATGGGGGACAAATGCTGGTGGATTTGGTAGTTTGATAGGCTCTTTGGCAAATCTGATAGCCTATAAATTATATATTTCTTGTGAAGGTACAAAAAATACAGCAAGGTTTACTGCAAAATTTCTTATTTTAGGATATATGGCATTGTTTATTTCAATAGGCTTATATTTTCTACTTTTTAGACCAGCAGATTTTTTGTGGATTATCAAATGACTTAAGGGCTAGTCCTTACCTGATTTCTATTTAGTTGGCGCATATTAGCCCTAGACTTTAAAAGATTTAACTCTGGTTGGAGAAAAAAGTAATAAATATGAATTTACTCATTGAAAGATTTCTTTCTTTTTTTCCAATAATCAGGTGTGCAATTTGTGGGGGGCTAAAAAATAATGGTTTTTTGTGCAAGTTATGCGCAGAGAAAATAGAGTCTCTCAATGTTCAAAAAGGCTATTGTATAACATGCGGTGAACCTTTGACATCTGAAAAATTAACCTGTTGTGGCGAGTGTTTAACAAATAAACGACCATGGGATTACTTTTCCTTTTATGGCTATTATAGGGATATTTTAAGACAGATAATTACAGAGTTTAAGTATAGAGGGGATTTTGCTTGTTTAGGAATACTCCAAGATCTTTTATGCAAGGCTTATTTCAAGGCTGATTCTGATTTTGATCCTGATATTATTATTCCTGTGCCTATTCATAAAAATAGGCTTAAATTGAGAGGGTTTAATCAATCTTTAGAAATTTCTAGAAGGCTGTCCAGATTACTCGGTGTTCCTATTGAAAGAAATATTTTGGTTCGCACAAAAGATACCGTCTCCCAGGTAGGGCTTAAGAAATCAGAGAGAGAAAAAAATGTAAAAAATGTCTTTTGTGTAATAGGCGATATTAAAGGTATAAATCTCATTTTAGTAGATGATGTTTATACATCAGGTGCCACTGCATCAGAGTGTTCTAAGGTTCTAAAGGCTGCAGGGGCAGGGATGGTTGATGTGTTAGTGGTAGCAAGGACCAAGGTGGGGACGTTGAATATAACTCTTGACTAACTATATAAAATGAGATTATATTTTCTCTTCTAGCAAAATTTTTTTGAGAAATATCCAGCGGAAACTTTTTGTGGCTGGTGTATAATTTTTTTTGGGAGGGAATTTTGTTATGTATGTAATCTTAGAGACCGGGAGTAAACAATATCCAGTAAAAGAAGGGGATGTTATCACTGTTGAGAAATTGGATGCTCAAGTGGGAGAAGAAGTGGTTTTAGACAAAATTTTGTTTGCTTGTAGAGGCGAAGACGATGTCTTGGTTGGAAATCCTTATTTGAGTGGAAAGGTGGTAGGTGAAGTTGTTGAGCAAGGCAGGCATAAAAAGGTCATAGTTTTTAAATTTAAAAGGCGTAAAGATTATAAGAAGAAACAAGGACATCGTCAGTATTACACCAAAATTAAAGTAAAATCCATAGAGATTTAAGGGGGCGTATTATGGCTCATAAAAAAGCAGGTGGTAGTTCAAGGAATGGAAGAGACAGTATTGGGCAAAGGCGTGGCGTAAAGCGTTTTGGAGGACAATTAGTTAAGGCAGGAAATATTTTGGTAAGGCAGCTTGGGACAAAGATATATCCTGGTGAAAATGTGGGGATGGGTAGAGATTATACCCTTTTTGCAAAGGTTGATGGATATGTAAAGTATGAAAAGTTTACGAGGAAGAGAAAGGTCAAGACCAGGGTGCATATTATCCCTGTTGAACAATAAAACTCTTTTAAGTGTTTTTAGTTTTGTAGGTCTTAAGCTACGGAGGCTGGTATTTTGGGCGTGCCTGAAAATACGGCCTCCTTTTTTGTTTTTTAAATGCGTTGGTTGTAAGTATGAAGTTTGTAGATGAAGCAGAAATTTTGGTGAAAGCTGGACGTGGTGGGAATGGGTGTGTTTCCTTTAGGCGGGAAAAATACGTCCCAAGGGGTGGTCCAGATGGTGGAGATGGTGGTAAAGGCGGGGATGTTTATGTTCAGGCAAAGGAAAATTTGCTTACCCTCTATGATTTGAGGCTAAAAAGGGTTTACATGGCAGAAAATGGTCAACCTGGCCAGGGGAAACAGAAAAATGGACGTAAGGGTAAAGACCTATATATTTATGTGCCAATGGGGACCTTGGTCTATGAGGTAAATGATAAGGGAGAGAAAAAGCTATTGGCAGACTTAGATGGTAGAGATAAAGGTATTCTAGTTGCCAGGGGTGGCCGTGGAGGTAGAGGGAATACGCATTTTAAGTCTCCGGTTCAAAGGGCTCCTCGCATAGCTGAGAGAGGTGAAGAGGGCGAAGAAAAGCGCCTTTTTCTGGAGCTTAAGTTGATTGCAGATGTGGGTTTAATAGGACTTCCAAATGCAGGTAAATCTACTTTTATCTCAAAGGTTTCAGCTGCAAGGCCCAAGATTGCCTCTTATCCTTTTACTACGCTCACTCCTCAACTAGGGGTGGTTGAAGGAGATGTGGGTGAACGAATCATTATTGCTGATATTCCGGGTCTAATAGAAGGAGCTCACAAGGGCCAGGGATTGGGAGATAGATTTTTAAGGCATGTGCTGAGAACAAAGGTGTTGGTCCATCTTTTAAGCGTTGAAGAAATATCCTTGGATTTTCCATTAGATGGATTTGAGCTAATAAATGAAGAGCTTTATAGGTTTGATCCTGCCCTTGTTTCAAAGCCTCAGATTCAGGTAATAAATAAAATAGATCTGCTTGATGAAGAACAAAAAAGGTATTTAAAAAAGAAGTTGGAAAAATTATCTAAAGAGGTTTATCTTTTGTCTTTAAAGACAAAAGAGGGACTAAGTAGGGTAATGGAAAAAATTTGGTTTGAGGTAAAAGGCTACGTCCCCACTATTTTATATTAACTAAATTATTTAAAAGTAATGAAAATGAACTTGCCATGAAATCAAGTTAAGCAATAGGTGATTTTAAATGGGGCTTGAGGATAAGACAAAAGATAAGGCAATCGCAAGTACAATTAAGAATACTCTTAAGGATGCAAAACTTATAGTTTTAAAAGTAGGAAGTGCTGTTTTGACCAATGGTGACAAGGGATTGGATTTGAGAGTCATAAATAGGCTGGTGGATCAAATTTCCAATATCCACGATATGGGGAAAAAGGTGATCCTGGTCTCATCAGGTGCTGTGGCAACAGGAGCAACCTATTTGAAATATTCCCTGAAAGGAAAATTACCATTAGAAAAAAAACAGGCCGCAGCAGCTGTTGGACAGAGCAGACTTATGCACATATACGATGAGGCCTTTGAAAAATATAATAAGATTACAGCACAAATCCTCCTTACTAAAGATGATTTAAAGAGTAGGCAAAGATTTTTAAATGCCAGGAATACCTTTTCTACGCTTTTGTCAGAAGGGGTAGTACCAATTGTAAATGAAAACGATACAGTAGTTGTGGAAGAATTAAAATTTGGAGACAATGACTATTTGGCTACCTTAATACTCAATTTAGTGGGGGCGGATCTGTTTGTAAATCTTACTTCTGCTAAAGGAGTTTATACCTCTAATCCCGATCAAGATAAAAATGCAAAACCTATTCATTTTATAGATGACATCATGTCCCTTGATATTGAATCTATGTGTATGGGAAAGACTTTAAGTGGGACAGGTGGAATGTATTCAAAGTTGCTCGCGGCAAAGCGGGCGGCACAACTAGGGGTTCCCACATTGATCGTCTCGGGAAAGATTCCTTTTGTCTTAGAAAAGGTATTTAGTGGTGAAATTCATGGCACATGGATACAACCGTGCAAAAATATTGTACCCAGAAGAAAGTTTTGGCTTGCCTACAATTTAGAACCAAAAGGCACTATTGTCGTTGACTTAGGCGCAAAAAATGCCCTTTTATTTAAAGGAAAAAGTTTGTTGCCAGCAGGAATTGTAAGAGTTTTGGGTAATTTTGAAGAAAATTCTCTGGTTAAAATATTATCTGAAGATGGGGCAGAGATTGGTGTAGGTCTTTGTAATTATTCAAGTGAAGAGTTAAAGATAATCGGAGGCAAAAATACACGAGATGTTCCAGAATTAATAACAAGGGATCCATGTCCTGAAGAAGTTGTGCATAGAGATAATTTGTTGATTGACGCAGTTTTTTAAGGATGATTAAAATAAGACCCTGTAACATTATTTGTGTAAATTCTAATTAAGAGTGATCTGTTATCACTGTCTGTCATTTGTTGTCCACTCACACAGATCACTCACACTGATCACTAATATCCCCTTATTTATCACCCTCAACACCCTGGGGATATACACACTTTTTGTTACATACTCAAAAATTAATTTTTTTAAAAAAAATTATTGACAGGAGTTTTAAAAATACTTATACATATCTTCCTCGACGCAAGCAAAAAGGCTCTTTAAAAAAAAATAAAAAAATATTGACAATGTAAAAGTTGTGAGTATAATTAATTTTCCGGTTCATTGACAAAGTAGATAGTTATAGGAATGGGGAGGACAGGTAAGGATAGAGGCTCTATTCATTAGGGATAGGGTAGAAGGTTATATAGTAATAACCTGAGAGTTTGATCCTGGCTCAGAATGAACGCTGGCGGCGTGCCTAACACATGCAAGTCGAGCGCGAAAGTGACCTTCGGGTTGCGAGTAGAGCGGCGGACGGGTG
>NZ_JBMYBT010000133.1:0-8193 GCF_053993635.1 Desulfothermus sp.
TTTATCTTTATTTGACAAAGCATAAGAAGCCGCTGAAACTGCCATGGTAATTGAATCTTCATCCCAATTACACATGGCTCTTTCACCCTGGGCAACCATCATCAGTGCTGGAGAAAACCAACCCATGGCCTGATAAATTGCCTGACGGGAAAGTCTTAATTTTGGAATATATGCTCCATAGGATTTAATGCCTATCATAGTCCCTCCCATTAATCCTTTTTCAATTTAATTTAAATAACTTCTCAATTAATTGAGACTTCATAATATCACCAGAAATCTTTAATTTGCCTGAAGTATATGCCTGCATAGCTGGCAGTTTCCCATTCATCATATCTAAAAAGTCTTTATCTTCCATCTCAAGTGTAGTTGTTGGATTATCAATGACACCTTCTGTTATATCCAGATTCCCATTTGATATTTTAACTACCCACTCACCTCCAGATTTTCCAGATATTTTAAATAAAAATGAAACATCTACACCTTTTGATGCGTCTTTTTTAAAAGCTTTAGGCATTGCAGCAAATACTTCATTTGGAGAATTAAATATGGTAAAATCACCTTTTGCATCTTGATCTGGCTTTTTATTTAAAGAGGATAGTAGATCTGTTAGTTGTTCTGTTAGATTTTTATATACCTTAAAATCTTTTAGACTGCATATATAATCGAGATTTTCCTTTATTTTTTCAGGACTTGGAACTTCTCTCTTCTCTGATAACATAATTCCAGGACCAGTTCCAATGACAACTCGATTATAAGTCCCTAGTCCAGCATTGTATATTCTTCCTGATATATCGCACTTATCACTAACTAAATATATGACCAATGGAACAACATACTCTGGTTTTGCCTTATCCAACATATCTGCAGGAAATATGTCTTGTGTTAGCCTGGATGCTGCTAAGGGCGCCACCGTATTTACCTTTATATTATATTTTTCTCCTTCTTCTTTTAGGGTGTTCATAAAACCCACGAGGGCCAATTTAGCAGCAGAGTAGTTTGCCTGACCAAAATTTCCATAAAGACCAGCTGCAGAGGTTGTAAATATTATTCTTCCATAACCTTGTTCTTTCATTTTTAAGAATGCAGGCCTTGTAACATAGTATGCGCCATTGAGATGGACATCCATTACTCCATGCCACATATCAGGATCCATTTTGGTAAAGGATTTGTCCCTCAATATCCCTGCATTGTTAATAAGAATATCAATGCGTCCAAATCTTTCTATTGCAGTTTTTATAATATTTTCTCCACCTTCTTTGGTTGCAACATTGTCGTAGTTGGCATATGCCTCTCCACCAATGGCCTTTATCTCATCCACCACCTTTTGAGCAGGGGTTTTTGATGCGCCAGTTCCATCTCTTGATCCTCCTAAATCATTTACAATTACCTTGGCACCCCTTTTTGCAAGTTCAATGGCGTAAGCACGTCCAAGGCCTCCGCCTGCTCCTGTTACAACTGCTACTTTTCCTGTAAAATCTATCTTTTCCCTCACAAGCTCACCAAATTCAAACTCACCCATATCAAGGATCACATCACCAGTTTTGGCATTTACCACACGATAGAGGGCCTTATCATCAGAAACCTTCCAGATAAGTGTTTTAATGGGAGTTCCTGGATATAAGGGCTTTGAAAATCTACATGAAATCCTTCTGACCTTCTCGGGTCTGCCAGGGACCAGAGTTTTTATGAGTGCCCTGCACGCAAACCCCAAGGTACATAATCCATGCATGATTGGTTCTTTAAATCCCACTTGCCTTGCAAATTTAGGGTCCACATGGAGGGCAAATAGATCACCAGATAGCCTGTAGATTAAAGGCTGGTCTGGGGAAGGGCAGTCTTCTACAACAAAGTCTGGATCTGTGTCGGGAAACTGGATTGTTTTTTTCGGTGGTTTTTCTCCTCCAAAATTTCCATCTAATCTCCCAACTATTGTAATGGTACTGCTAAATAATTTCTTTCCTTTTGCATCTTTTGTTATTGACTCTCCAACAATTATTGCACCTTTATCACCGAGATCATAGTAATTTTTTATATGGCCGGTTGTTATAAATTTACCCTCTGTGGGGATTGGCCTGTGAAATACAATCTCCTGTTCTCCATGCAGGATCCCAGCTGTATTTACATTTGCCTTTGCCCCTAATTTAAAGAGAAAATCAATAATTGTAGCAATTGAAAAAGTGGGAATGACCTTAAGGTCCTTTTCATACACGTATTCAAGTTCATCAAAACCAGCCCCAACACCAAGTGCATATAACACTACATCCCGCCACGAATATTCCTTTTCTATGGGGCCTATTTTTTCACCAATTGCATCAAGGTTTAATGCCATAACCTACCCCCTGGTTTAATGTTCTTAAATTAATATGCGACTGCGTACATCTTACTGAGCGCCAATTTACTTAAATAAATTGGTTACTCAATAAACATTATTAAAATCCCAAAAATTTTCCTATAATTTTTTTCATTATTTCATTTGTCCCAGCAAATATAGACATGACCCTAACATCCCTAAAAGACCTCTCAATAGGGCACGACTCAAGTGCACCTGCCTCTGCATAGATATCCAGACATCTATCTGCAACCTTTTTTACCATATCAGTTATCCAGTATTTTGCCATGGAGATTTCAGCAATTACCTGTTTTTTTTCCATATGATCTACAATTAAACTTTCCAAAAATGTCCTGGCCATTTTTATTTCAGTGGTCATTTCAATCAACGAGAATTGGCTAGATTGGTATTTTGTGTATGGCAGTCCCATGAATGATTTATTTTTTGCAAATTCCGTTGTAGTATTTAAAATAAATTCTGCAGCAGCAAGTGCACCTATTGCACATATAAGCCTTTCCTGTTGTAATTTTTCCACTAACATCAAAAATCCGTCATTCTTTTTACCGAGTAAATTACTTTTGGGTATTCTACAGTTTACAAAAAAAAGTTCAGCAGTATCCTGGCTGTGCATTCCCATTTTATCCAGTTTATTTCCCTTTTTAAACCCTTCTGTTCCATCTTCTACAAGATACAAAGATAGTGCTTTATAAGGGTCTTCTACTTCTGGATCCCTTGCTGCAACTATTACTAGATCACAATTTATACCATTTGAAATAAATGTTTTTGATCCATTTAAAATAACATAATCACCATCATCTGTTGCAGTAGTCCTAATAGAAGTTAAGTCACTTCCTGCATCTGGCTCAGTCATGGCAACTGCTGTTATTATATCACCACTTACACATCCAGGAAGGTATTTCTTCTTTTGTTCTTCAGTTCCATAACTTACAATATAAGGGACAATGATGTCACTATGTAAACTGGCATAAAGCCCTGCATGGTTAGTATATGCCAATTCTTCTGCCAAAATCACGGAATACAAAAAGTCGCCCCCACGTCCCCCATATTTTTCTTCCACCATGGGACACAAAAATCCTGCTTGCCCCATCTTCCTCCATGCATCTTTTGGCACCAGTTTGTTTTTTTCCCATTCATCTACATTTGGAATTACCTCTTTGTTTAAATAGGATCTAAGTTTCTCTCTAAATTCATGGTGTTCTTTTTTGTATGGTAATATTTGCATATAACACCTCTTTTAAACTCCAGTTTGAAAAATAAGTTCTCTTAATTTGTATTTATCTCCTCCATAAAGTTCCAGACACTTGGCATCTCTATAATATCGTTCCACATGATATTCCCTCATATATCCATATCCTCCCAGGAGCTGAATAGCATGATCTGCGATCTCTTTAGCTAGTTGTGCGCTCATATACTTGGCACATAAGGAGAGGTTAAGTAATTTATCTATTTTCTTTGACTTAAGACCTTTCTTTTGGTTAGAAATAATTTTTGATGCCTCATAAGTTAAGTACTTAGCACTATTTAGTTTAACTATCATTTCACTTACCTTATCCCTGATGGCTGGAAATTCCATTAATTTTTTCCTAAACTGCTCCCTTAATTTTATGTGTTCTACACCTTTTTTTATGCTGGCTGAACCAATACCAATACCTATGGAGGCAAGCATAATGGCCTCGCTTATTATATATCTTTTAAGATCACTTATAGAAAATAAGCCCTTTCCTACAAAGTTTTCTTCATTTACCATTATCCCCTTTAATTTTACTTTATATCTGGGAATCATGTTCCAACCTAAGCCCTTTGGTTCAGGGATTATTTTTATATTATTTTCCATTGAAAGGAGAAATAACCCAACTCCTGATTTTTGGTCTAAGAGATATCTGTCTATTGCCAATATGAGGTGGTTTGCATAAGATGCATATGGGACATATCTAATTTCACCCTGTATTTCAAAACCGTTTTCTTTTTTAGTTACATTCAGTTTATCTATTTGTTTTTCTCCCAATAGTAGAGAATAAATTGAACCCAGATTAGAAGATATAAATCTTTCTCCTGCAAGTAGTTGTGGCAGCAGGTCTTTTTTTTGCTCTTCAGTGCCAAATAAAAAAACTGCTTCAGCGCCAAGCTGGGAATAAACTATTGACAGGGCGAACGTGGAATCTACAGAGGCCAGTTTCTCTCCAACTAAAACTGACTCAAAATAGCTCAAACTTCCACCCCCATAAGATTCGTCAATATGTATGCCCAGAAATCCTAAGTCACCTGCCTTTTTGATAATATCTGTAGGAAATGTTGGATTTTTATCGTAGTTAAGGGCAGTTTCTAAATCAAACTCTCCCTTTGCAAATTCCTCAGCTGCCTTTATGATCTGTTTTTGATATTTTTCAGAAATGGACATAAAATTTTTCCCAACATGCTATATTCACACAATTTCTCTAATTTCTTCCCTTGAATAACCAAGACTTATTAATATTTCCTCTGTATCCTTGCCAAAATCTGTGGGTGGTGTATGGATGTTTGCTGGATTTTTTGAAAACTTAATTGCAGGTCCTATAAACTTGTTTTCTTTATCCTCTTGGTCCTTGCAAGAGACAACCATTTTTCTCTCTTTAAACAAAGGAAGTTCTATTGCCTCTTCATAATGGAGTACCTCAGACCAACAACAATCAACGTGGCGAAGTTCTTTCTTCCATTCATCCATGGTCTTTTGTTGAAATTTTTCCCTGAAAAATTCAATTATCTCTTCTCGATGTTCGTCGTTATATTGGAGAGGAATATATTTTTTGCAGTCAAAAAACTCACAAATTTTTCTCCAGAATCTATTTTCAACAGCACCCAGGGCGATTGCTCGACCATCTTTTGTTTTATAGGTGTTGTAACAAGCATATCTGTGGGATAGGAGGGTATTTGATCGTCTTGGCGGGATATTTTGAAGTTTCATAAAAAAGAATATTAAGGTGGTAAGAGACAAGACACAGTCTGTTAATGACACATCAACATATTGACCTTCTCCAGTCTTTTCTCTGGAATAAAGGGCCATAACTATTCCAATAACACCATATAGTGCTCCAACTACATCTGCTATTTGAATTCCAGGGATAGAGGGAGGAGCATTTGGGATGCCAATTAAATCTAACACGCCAGCATAACTGAGATAATTCACATCATGACCTGCTCGCATTCTAAACTGTCCATCTTGTCCATATCCACTAAGTGAGCAATAAATAATGCGGGGATTGATCTTTGAAAGGTCTTTATATCCAATCCCCAATTTATCAACAACACCTGGCCTAAAACCCTCAACTACCACATCTGCATCTTTTACCAATCTGTAAAATGCTTCCTTTCCCTTGGGCTTTTTTAAATCAATGTTTATATGCTTTTTGTTTCTATACAAGTCTCTGATAAACAAATCATCTTTAAAACGCTTATCTTCTACACATATTACTTCTGCCCCATTATCAGCAAGGATCATAGTACAAAATGGACCTGGATATAATCTTGATAGATCAATTACCTTCACTCCGTTAAGACAACCTATTAATTTGGATAATTCTTCCTCAACCATTTTTTGCTCCTGTTTTATATTGTAACTGAGCGCACGTTTAGTTTTGTATTATATTTAAATTTTTTTCATGTCAAGAAGTTAGAGAAATTTTTATTAACATCGTTATGTGGAACAATTGTTTTTTCAAGGGTGGAGATTAACAAATAAGATAAAGTGAGTATCCTGAGAAATTCAAAGAAATATCCAGAAGGGTCATGTGTTGTCATGACCCTTCTTTAAAGCAAGATTAAATTAACTTAGCTGTTTTTTTAGCTCCCTTTTTAGAATTTTTCCAACAGGATTTCTTGGAAGTGTATCTATAATTTTTAATTTTTCAGGAAACTTGTATTTTGCAAGTCCTTGTTCTTCCAAAAATTTGCAAATCTCATCTAATGTTATATTTTCACCAGGGGCTGGGACTATAAAGGCACATCCTCGTTCTCCAAGGACTTCATCTGGGTAACCTACAACAGCTACCTCTATTACCTTGGGATGTGCAAGTATTGCATTTTCTACTTCCTGTGTACTAATATTAAAACCACCTCTTACAATGATATCTTTTTTCCTTTCAAAAAATCCGATATATTTTTCATCTTTAATCACAAAGAGGTCGCCTGTATAAAAATATCCATCTTCATCAAAGGATTTTTCAGTAATATCTGGCCTTTTAAAATAACAGGGTATGACATTTGGCCCTTTGTATGCAAGTTCTCCAACATCTCCAACATTGATTACTTCTCGTCCTGTGGTTGGATCTATTAATTTTAATTTAATTCTTTCATTTAAAATATCAGAAGACCACTTTGTGTTGGGTCTCCCATAAAATGGAAAGTGATCAACTCTTTTTTCTATATCTGGTACATCTTTTACACCTGCAATAATGCCAGTTCCTTCATTCTGTCCCCATACATTGCCAACATCTATATTCCAGCGTTTTTTGAACTCCTGCATGGTGTAAAGGGAAGGCGCTGCAGAACCTAAAGTTACATATTTCAGGGAGCTGAGGTCAAATTCTTTGGATTTGGGGTGTTTTACAATTATATTTGCAATAGCCGGGACCATTAAAGTATAATGAACCTTTTCCTGTATTATTTGTTTTATATAAAGCTCAAAGTCAAAGGGATGGTGCAGAACAAAAGAGCCACCATGAACTATCCACGGCATATATGTTGTTCCAATAGCTGCCATATTCACAAGTGGCC
Organism: Desulfothermus sp.; assembly: GCF_053993635.1. Taxonomy (NCBI): domain Bacteria; kingdom Pseudomonadati; phylum Thermodesulfobacteriota; class Desulfovibrionia; order Desulfovibrionales; family Desulfothermaceae; genus Desulfothermus; species Desulfothermus sp. Next base: position 7,100 of record NZ_JBMYBT010000133.1, read on the forward strand.
CAGCTGTTATGTATATTGTGTCTTCAGATAAACCCACTGAATCTTTTTGAATAAGTGCCTGATTAATCCAGTTGTTGTGACTTAAAGGACATCCTTTGGGATCTGCTTCAGTTCCAGAAGTCCAGCATAGGGTAAAGATGTCGTTTGCATCAATATGTACTTTTTGGAGACGCTCATAGTCAGGTTCTACATTTAGCATATCTCTTAAGTTGTTATACAATAGGACATTTTTGATAGATGAATGTTGTTTCATTAATTCATTGGCCAGATCTTTGTGTTTGAATCCTTTGAATTCTTGAACTGTAATTATGAGTTTAGCATTGGTGAGTGACGCAATATATGAGAGTTCTTTTTTTCTCCATTGCATGGGAACAGGGCTGGTTATGGCACCAGCTTTTGCTATACCAAAATAAAGCGCCGCAAGTTCCCAACAATTAGGTATTTGAACCATTATTATATCATCTTTTTCAATTCCCATATCCAGGAGCACTGTAGCAACAGAATCTGTTGCCTTTTTGAATTTTTCATAGGTTATTCTTTCAGGCGATGAACCTATTAACTCTTCTTTATTGTAAGGATCTATTACAGCTATTTTTTCAGGAAATTTTTTTGCATTGTTCTCAAAATAATCGATTAAAGTTGTTGTTCCCCACCATCCTTTTTGGGTGTACTCTTCAAGCCTTTTTTTAGGTGCAAGTATCATGTAATCCTCCTATTTATTTAAATTTATTTAAATAAATCTTTATAAGTTACTCTGAGATCTCTTTTTAAGAGTTTACCTGTGGGTGTCTTTGGCAGCGCATCCACGATTACAACCTTTTTAGGAATCTTAAAGGGTGATAGGTGCTTTTTGCAGTGTTCAATTACATCTTGCTCAGTTAACTCTTCCCCTTTTCTAGGAACCACAATAGCACAGACTGCCTCCACCCATTTGGGATGGGGAACTCCAATAACAGCTACTTCTTCAACCCTTTTATCCAGATATATGGCCTCTTCTACTTCGCGACTTGCCACATTTTCGCCGCCTGTCTTTATCATATCCTTTTTCCTGTCTACTACTGTAATATAGCCTTCTTCATCCATGACTCCAAGGT
>NZ_JBMYBT010000134.1:0-12376 GCF_053993635.1 Desulfothermus sp.
TATAAAGTCCATTAAATAACTCCTTATTACCTAAAAATATCTCTGATAAGGTATCCAAAAACAAACTCTTACCAAACCTACGGGGACGGGAAAGAAAATAATATTTTCCACCTGTTATGAGTTTGTGAGCAAAATATGTCTTATCAACATACACATATCCCTCTTCTATTATCTCACTAAAGGTCTGTATCCCTATGGGTAATTTTTTCACAAAGACCTCCTCATAACTTCATATCGAAAATATCTACATCTAGTTGGCTAAAAAATCCCGCTGGGATTTAATAGTCTGGTATTTTAATATATTAAATGCACTTTTGCACTTTTTTATAGTAACTGATGTTACGCCCAAGATAATTTTTTAAGTTCAGCCATAGCGGCAAAATTAGCCTTACTAAGCACTTTAGCTCTGAGTACAAAATGATTTAAATGATGCTTGCTTTTTAAGCATTCAAGTTTAGATACTTTGAGTTAATCTCTCCTCTTGAAAACATTCGGGTAAATTTGTCATGCCTGATCTCATTATCCAAAACATCTGATAATCCCGTCGCCCTCGCTTGTCCATTTACCACTATTAAGATAGTCCGCATATAAATCTACTAATTCTTCCCAATTTCCCATACAGTCTTCATCTCCTCTTTACATTACAACTAACCTTGTCAAAATTAAATATTACCACCTTTTTTGGGTATTGTCAGTTATTTAATTGGAGGAGTAATAACCTTTACATTGGATTCTCTTACTTTACCAAGCTGTGTATCTGCCGTTATCAGCATTGCATTAATAATAGATGCTGAAGCACAAATTATCGCATCTGGAAGTTTTATTTTATAGTTTCTACGTATTTGAATAGTCTTTTCAGCAATTTCCCTATTTATTTCTATAATGAAGAATTCTTGCAGTAAATTTCTTACAAATTTCTCTTCTTCGAAAGAAAAGAAATTAAAACTCAAAACTTCCATATAGCTAATTATTGAGATCCATATTTCAACTTTTTCCCTTGTTATCAAATCAGCAATATCTATAACTCCTTTTGATAAATAAATTATGATATTGGAATCCAAAATTACTTTTCCCATTCTTCCCGTAAACTCCTTTGCCAAGTTATCGGATTATCTATAGAGTGAAATATATTCTCAGATCTGTTTTTCAATATATTTCTAATCCTTTCTATCTGATTTTTTTTCTTCTTTACTGGAGAAACTATCACTTCCAATTCTTGATCGACCAACTCTTCAGGTAGATAAATAATGATTTTTTCTCCTTTCGGTTTCACTTTAAGTTTCAACATTCATCTTCCTCCCCAAAAAATTATACACATATATGAAGGTTACACCTTACATGTCCCAGGTCCATATTTGGTAAATTGAAATCTCTTAAATTCTCCTCTAAATCTTTACAGAGCTTCAACAACTTTGAACTTTGTATTTCCAGGAGAATAAAGAAGGATCCTGAAAAAACATCATTGCAAAACCACTCATAAAACAATCATGGAGCTATGCCTAACCTTACTTTGATCACGTTTATCTTCCATCTCTAATAACCGATTAGACAATTTTCTTCTTAAGGCTGTAAAACTTAAATGTTTCTTTATATGCATAAAATAATTCCTCTATCTTAATTCTTCTTCTAAAATAACCTATTTGCATAATATTTACAAGGAATTATTTAAACTTTAATACAATATTCCCCTAAACTTTCAATATCGTCTTTTTTCCCACACGTTGCGAAAAATAAATATCAATTTTTTTATTTTATCCCATAAATTCTAACTCCTTAAACTCACCGAGAATTGCTGAAACCAATAAGTTAAGGAAGGGAAACAACAAGAAGCTATATTCTTTTTAAATCTCGCATGTGCTTTTTGATAGGCCTTTCCACGGGAAAAAACAAGACACTACACTCAGGTCTTCTGGAAGTCTATTCAAAATTTTTTTAAAGAGTATAAAAAAAGGATCAGGACAAAATCCCGATCCTTTTTTAATATCGGGATGGTGGGATTTGAACCCACGGCCCCTTGAACCCCATTCAAGTGCGCTCCCAGGCTGCGCCACATCCCGTTTGATGTAAAAATTATCCCTTTCTATTTTTTTTGTCAAGGAACTAAATCAAACCGAATTCACACATCAATCACACACTGGGCAAGCCATATCCCATTTTTTTGTTCCACCTTGGCTTCGCAATATGTTGCTCCTTTTACTTCAACTCCTCCAACTCTTCTATTTATGGGATAACCCAACGTTTTACACCTTAATTTTGAGCCTTCAATTTTTATTGAAAAATTATAAAATGCAAGTGAGTTTATATCTGATTCTGCAATCAATGTATTCAAAAACCTTATAAATAGCGATGTTAAATCGCTCTCTTCTAGTTCAAAGGTTATTTCTTTTACCTCCAAGTTATTCTGAACTTGGGGCATACTCCCATACATGTAAGAAAAAAGGGCCTTGGCACCATTTAAAAATGCTTCTTCTAAATTTTTTCCATATCCCCTTATCCCAATATCAGCTCCGTGATCAAAAGTCTCAAATCCTTGTACTTTATTATCTTGCATATTCCTGTTCTAGGCCCATTCTTCTACAAAGATGTTCTTATTTTCTCCAATAAAGGACTGAATTTAACAGGATATACCACCTCTGATTTTTGTAACTTCTTTAAGTTATCTGGTAGCATACTGAGTTCCTTCTTGACTCTCTCCCTAATAACATCTAGCTCATCAACTGCTCCATCTCTAAGCTTTCCGTTTTCCATTACCTTGATAATCAAGGGATCTCCAGGGAGAACTTCCTTGTACATAGAGATAACGTCTTCTCTATATTTCCCTTCATCAATATATCTATATACCTGCTTTTGAAAAGGGATTGTTGATTTTCCTTTTGATTTTTTAAACTTTCCTTCGCCTTTATACTCAGTTAATTTATAAACAATATCTAAAAAAGGAGCATCTTCTGATACTATTGCCTTTGTTCCAACACCAAATCCGTCTATTGGCACATTTTCTTTGGCAATTTCATAAATTTTATATTCATCTAAACTTCCACTGGCGATTATTTTGACGCTATAAAGACCAACCCTATCAAGTATCTTTCTAATTTCTCTTGATGTAGTTATAATGTCCCCAGAATCTATTCTAATTCCAGTTATAGAAAACTTGTCCCCCAATTTTTTGGACAACTTAATTACATTTTCAACCCCTTCATATATATCATATGTATCAATCAACAAAACAGTACATGGATATATTGAAGAAAAGGCTTCAAAGGCATCAAATTCATTAGAATGGACCTGAATATAACTATGAGCCATTGTACCTGTTACAGGTATATTGTATATCTTTCCAGCCAATACATTACTGGTGGCATTCATGCCAGAAATATAAAACGCCCTTGCTGCCTTTAATCCAGCATCTAACCCGTGCGCACGCCTTGAGCCAAAATCAACAACATTTCTATCCTGCGACACACTGCATATTCTCGCTCCTTTTGTTGCAAGCATGGTTTGGAGCTGTATTTGATTCAAAACATATGTCTCCAATAATTGACATTGAATTATAGGGGCCTTTATTTCTAAAATGGGTTCATTTTCAAAGAATACAGTCCCTTCCCTTAAGGCATAGACATCACCTGTAAATCGAAGTTCCTTTAGAAAATCCAAAAATTCATCTTTGAAGATGCCTAAAGATTTTAAATAGTCGATATCATCTGATGAAAACTTAAAGTTTTCCAAAAAACTCACAACATCAGCAAGTCCGCAAGCTATTAAAAAATTCCTATTGATAGGTAATTTTCTAACAAATGTACTAAAGACAGCCTCTCCATTTAGGTTTTCAAGGAAATAGCCTTGAGCCATGGTAAGTTCGTATAAATCCACAAATAGAGGAGTACTAATATCCATTTTATTCTCCAAAGGTAATGTTAAATTATAACAACGCCTTTATTTTTCATCTCTAATAGGGCTTGTTCACCTGATTTCTCTGTAACTGGCCTTGAGCCCTGTTTTATTAAAAATGTATGAAATCCATTTTTTATAGAATCAAGGGCTGTTTCTTTCACACACACATCCAGGGCCAGACCTCCGATAAATACCCTTTTTATGTCTAATTTCTTAAAGGCAACCGCAAGGCCTGTATCATCAAAGGCTGAATATTGATCTTTATCAAATCTCGTGCCCTTGGTGACTATGACGGAATTCTTTGCTATTTTTAACTCAGGATGAAACCTGGCTCCCTCAGTATCCTGCACACAATGAGTTGGCCATATGCCACCATTTTCTTTAAAACTTGGGTGCAACCTTGGGTGAAAATCCCTGGAATAAAAAATATATATACCCTGTTTTTCTGCCTGCTCTATAATTGGATTTAAAATAGATACAACTTCATCCCCCCTTTCAATGGGTAGCTTTCCCCCTGGACAAAAATCAACCTGTATGTCAACTAAAATAAGCGCATCATTTGGTTCAAATCTTATATCCATACACACCCCCGTATTCTTCCTTGGAAAAATTCTCAAAAATTAATTTTCTGTGAAAAATTTAAGAAAAATTTTTGAGAAAACATCGGGATGGTGGGATTCGAACCCACGGCTTCAGCGTCCCGAACGCTGCGCTCTGCCAGGCTGAGCTACATCCCGTTATGTCTAGGGTTAGTTTAGGTTAGCCATAAAAAAAATTCAAGGAAAACAATTAGGGAGTAAAAAGATCCTATTAATTGTAATGTTTCCAAAAAGTAAAGACAAATTCAAATAAAATTTATCTGTAACGAGTTCTTTTGGGACCTATTACACGTCCATATTTACATATCTTTCCTCATAGCCATATTGCACCACTGTTCGTTGAATCTGATTTTTCCAATCTACTGGAGGATGTATTTTCTTTATATCTTCCAGTCTATTTTGTTCTTTTAGCCTATTGTAGATTTCATACCACGCACATGGTATGTTTGGGTTTACTTCACACATTCCTTTATTTGTGCCACCACATGGGCCATTAAAAAGGCTTTTTGCACACCTGGTAATTGGACATATTCCACCTGTATAACCTATTACACAATGTCCACACGCCCTGCACTTTTCTTCATAAAGTCCTATATCTCTATCAATGCCAATAGCAATGGTATCTACTGCTGGATAAACTGGTATTTTATTAAATTTTTCTGCAATAAGCTGTGTCCCAGCAGAACAACACATGGTTATTATTGCATCATAATTACCTTTTTCTATAACATTTGGCAGATCTAAAAAACATTTTTCATTACATGCCCTTTCTACTGTATACGCATCTATATCTTTTTTCTCACCTTTTTTTTCATAATAGAGCCTGAGTTCTTCATTTAATATGCCAACTTCCTTTTGACCACCTCCAAGACACACCGATGCACATCCACCACAACCTACATTTAAAATATTATTATATCTATCAATACAATCTATAATCTCATCAAATTTTTTCCTTTTGACCTTGATCATTTATATCCTCCTATATTTATAATGTTAATTATCATAGGTCTTATATACGCCTTTTTGTCTGCAAAAATCCCTGGCAAGGGAGATTAAATATGGAATATCAATTCCTAGAGAGCAATAACATCTGGTGCATAAAACACATTTTTCCCACACTATATTCTTTATATTTTCCAAATCATTATCTGAAAGATTACCCTTTTTCTTAAATATGAGACCAATGGAATTTAACATCTTATAAGAAGGCATATATGTTGGGTCACCATTATTTGTCCTATACAAAAAACAACTTGGTGCACACATAGAACACCTGGCACATAGAGACATGGCAAATTTGATCTTTGATTTATTGCTCAAAATTATATCTGGTAAATTAGACATCTTATTTTCCTCCTAAATGTTAACAATAAAAGCTCAATTCCACACTCTGTTTCCTTTTTTAAAGAAGGAATACTCACTTTTAAGATAAAATCTATTTAAAAAGAAAAATATCATATGTTTTAGCCTGGTAAAGGGAATGCAGACAAGCATAAGTTCGCCTAGGAACATATGGAGTATTACCATTGGCATATAAGGAAATATCTGGTGATATGCCAAAAATCCAGTTAAGTATGGTAAAAAAACAAGGAAGAACATCAACCAGTCCCCGCCGCCTGTAATTATTCTTACCTTTGAAAGAAATATCCGTCTGTAAAGAAAATAAGCACCAAAACATAGGACCACTATTGTAAAAACATCAGTTATTTTTTCAGACAAAGATGGGGGCGCTATTCCCCATGACTGCTTAATCAGGATATTGTGGGCAAGTAAAAAAATAGGAGTTAATATTACCAGGATATGAAATATAGAGGTCAAAATAGTAAAATATGGTTGCGTAGACCACACGCTTCCTTCCCATTTTGTCAATTTTTTTATATCTTCTGGTGGATAAAAGGATTTTATTTCCTTTTTTGATGGCAGTAACCCTGGATTTTTAGGAATTTCCTGAACTTTTGTATTATTAAAAAACCAAATAATTTGATAAATTACCCCACCAATAAACACAATAAAAGAAATTAGAGCCAACGGCCCTCTTAGTAACAGATATAACTGGTGCATATAAATCCTCCTTATAAGGATTAAAAAACTTTCGACCAATCCATAAAAAAATAACAAGTATTCCGTAATTGTTTGAAAATATTTTGTCAAGACAACCCTTGATAAAAATATTTTTTACAAAAATTATGCAATTTATGCAAATCTCTCCTTTTCGCTTTTTTTATTTATTACCAAACAACAAAAGGGGCATCGGCTATGCCGACGCCCCTTTGTAGTTCTCACATATCTTAAAAACTATTTTCCCAACAAGGCGTCCCTTAGATCTTCTTGGACACAATTGTCTGACAACCAAATCCCAAAAAGTGCTTTTTTAAAATCTGTGCCCTTTATTAATTTTAACTCCCTTCCATTTTTAATTGAGTGCACCCCTTCACCTGGAATATATATAAAGTCAAATTCATCGTGTTTTTTTATTGGTTCAGATTTAAAAAGAGATATAAATTCATCAATCCTTTCTTCTAAACCTGAAAGATTTCCCTGTGTAGCTTTTTCAAAGCCTTCTCTCGTAGCCTTTTCCATATTTTTACTACTAATAAGCCTTGAAATAATATGTAGTTTTATGGCAACTGGAACATCTTCATTTAATATCTCCTCAGCATTGGAAGTCTTTTTTTTTTACATAAAGGCCTGCCACATAAAGCTTTAAAAAAAGCTTTTTCCTGATACCTGCCCCATTTAAAACCAAAGACTCCTTGCCAGCCGGTAAACTGTCAGGTAAATTCACTCCTGCAATTTCATAACCCATTGCCAGTGCTGGCATTAAAATACCCATTACTACAATTACTAAAAATCTCTTCAACATCACACACCTCCTTAAAATGTATTTTACTTAAATAAAGACTTAACTTGATATAAAACAAAGTTTAGTTTTATGCAATCTCCTTTTAATAAATTTTGAGCCAAAAAAACTTGACATTTTTATTTTTTATTATTAATGATTCATAACATGAACAACAATAATGAACCACTATTAGAGTATCAGGCCCTTAGGCTAAGAGAAATAATAGATTCTATTGTTAGTTGCTGTAATGATAAGCGTACTTATACCAAGGAAAAATTTGGGATCCCATATGCTGAAATCACCTGTCTACTCCTATTTAAAGGCGAGAGGTATTTAACGGTAAAGACCCTGGCCAATAAAATGGAGGTTGCGAAGAGCAGAATAACCAAGATTATAAAGGGACTAATGGCCAAGGGTTTAGTTGAAAAAATTGAAGACCCAAAAGACAATAGAGTAAAACTACTAAGTTTAACTCATGCAGGTGAAAAAAAGATTGAAGAAATAGAAGAGTTTAGGCTGGAAATCCACAAAAAATTAGTGGAGAACATAAGTCCCAGTGATAGATCAAATGTATTTTTCTATCTTGAAAAATTAATAGAAAGTATGCAAATAGTAAAAAAAGAGTTCGCGTAAAAAATTTTTTATATAAATCGTTAATAATATTAACTACTTTTGAGGAGGTATAATAATGAATCATGAGGATATACAAAAGGTATTAGAGAATATGAAGAATGAAATTAAAAGGCAAAATAGTTTAATGCCAAAAGACAAATTGTCCATGGTTGTTTTTAGTGGTGATCTGGATAAACTATTAGCCGCCTTTATTATTGCCACTGGTGCAGCAGCCATGGATACAGAGGTATGCATGTTTTTTACCTTTTGGGCAACTCCTGCCCTTAGGGACCCCAAGAAAAAACCAGGAATAAAAGATTTCATGGGAAAGATGTTTGGCTTTATGTTGCCAAAAGGAACAAAGGACGTAAAGCTCTCAAAAATGAATATGGGCGGACTGGGCACCATGATGATGAAAAACTTAATGAAAAAGAAAAACGTAAAAGACCTAAATGAACTAATAAAAATAGCTGCAGAACTAGGTGTAAAGATCTATATCTGTGAAATGTCGATGGACTTAATGGGATTTACCCCAGATGAGATGATTGATTATCCAAACTTAGAGTATGTTGGTGTAGCTACCTTTTTAAAAGAAGCTGGAGAAAGCAAGATGCAACTATTTATCTAAAGCTAAAACTACTTGTTGCCATGGGCAAACATTTCAATATAGGAGGCGTATTTTCATCAGATTTTATGCCTCCTATTCTTGTCTTCACTGGCGATGTATAATGTATTTCTTCCTCCATATTTATTTTCTTCCACATAACCTGGCCAATGTATCTCTCTTCTCCACACTTAATCTCAATTTTATTGGGCAACAAATAGTTTCCAATATGTATAAAATCCTTAAATAAATACTCCTTCCCCTCTATTATCTTTTTTCTGATAACAAAATTTTCAATATCAACATATATCTTGTTTGTGTTGCCCATTACTACACATGGAATATGATCCACATATTCATAGGAAATTTTATTTTTTTCTAAATTCATTGAATATAATAATATTTCTGGATTAGTAAAATCTTGCAAAGTCAAAGGAATAATGGGAACATCTTCTATTATTTTACCATTTTTTATATAACCATATATCAAATTTTCTGTGGTCCCATTTCTGCTTGTACTCCATAAGATCTTTACATCTTGTCCTTTTTGAAAATAATCATACAAAATCTGCGGTCCATGTACATTTATAAAATCAACATGCATATAAAATGACTTAAGCCCCTTGTACTCCTTTTTTACATTTAAAAATATTTCATTAATATCAGGTGGATTACCAAAAACAGTAGGAGGAATAAGCAGATACAAAAAAATTATAAACAAACGGGATATTAACAAGGTATTAGCTCCCTGAGCCTATTAATAATATCGTCTCTTAGCTCCTCATCCTGGAGGGCAAAATAGATATTTGCAACAAGATAATCCACCCAATGACCCACATCAAACCGCATACCATGGAGCCTCACAGCCAGTAGTTTGTTGTCTTTAGCAAGACGCCTCAAACCCTCGGTTAATTCAAGCTCGCCCATTTGATTTGGATCAAATATCCTTTCTAAATGATAAAAAATTTCTGGCGTAAGGACATATCTACCAATAATAGCAAGGTTTGATGCTGCCTCTTCTACCTTTGGTTTTTCCTGAAGATCGCGAACCCTATAGATATGGGGACCTATTTCCTCTGCATTGATGATGCCGTATCTATCGACTTTGCTCTTTTCCACTGGCATTACACCCACAACAGCCATATTTTCAGTCTCAGCTACTTCTATCAATTGTTTAATACCTGGCACACTGCTAAACAAAAGATCATCTCCTAATATAACCGCAAAGGGATCATCCCTAACAACTTCTTTTGCGCACAAAACAGCATGTCCTAGTCCCAATTGTCTTTTCTGTCTAATACTTATAATATTGGCAAGTTCCCCTACCTTTCTAACTTCCTGCAACAGTTCCATCTTTCCAGTTCTCTCCAATACCCACTCTAAAGAGAGATTATAATCAAAATGGTCTTCCAATATATTTTTGTTTTTATTTGTAATGAAAATGACATTGGTAAGTCCTGCTGATTTTGCTTCTTCTACAATATATTGAATTGCAGGTTTTTTAAAGACTGGCAAAATTTCCTTGGGTAAATTTTTAGTTGCAGGAAGAGACCTTGTACCCCAACCAGCTACAGGTATTACTACTTTATTTATTTTCATAAAAACTCCTTTAATTACTTAGAGTTACCTTAACTATTTCCGATAATTCCAAAGCCATGGACTCAACGATCTCAATATCTTCCCCTTCAACCATAACCCTGGCCTTTGGCTCTGTTCCTGAGTATCTAAGAAGAACCCTTCCTTTGCCTTTTAGCTTTTCTTCAGCCCTCTTTACTGCATTCATAACTTTAGGCACGCGATCAAAGGGAACTTTTTTATCTACTTTAACATTTATTAATTTTTGTGGAAAAAGTTCAAGTTGCCTCGCCAATTCAGATAGACTTTTCTGCTTCTTAAGCATAATTTTTAACGCCTGAAGTGCAGCTAAAATACCATCCCCTGTTGTTGAATATTTCAAAAAGATCAAATGACCCGATTGCTCTCCACCAAAAACAGCACCAACATCCCTCATCTTTTCTACAACATACCTATCTCCAACTGGAGTTCTAATAAGTTCCCCCCCAAGATCTTTCATAAATATCTCCAAAGCCATATTGCTCATAACTGTGGCAACCAACTTGCCACCAGCAAGTTCTCCATTTTTCATCATCTCTTCTGCACAAAATGCCATTATCTGGTCACCATCCAAAATTTTTCCCTTTTCATCTATTAGTATCACTCTATCACCATCTCCATCAAGTGCAATGCCAATATCAGCTCCCTTTTTTAAAACCATGTCTCTAACTTTTTCTGGATAAAGTGCACCACATTCCTCATTTATATTAAGTCCATCTGGATTCACTCCTATTTTGACAACATCGGCACCAAGCTCTTCAAAAACCAATGGGGCAACCCTGTATGTGGCTCCATTAGCACAATCAAGTACTATTTTTATCCCATCCAAGGTAAATTCTGAAGGAAAACTGTGTTTAAGAGAAACAATGTATCTCCCGGGACTATCTTCTATTTTAAAGGCGCGTCCGACTTCATGGGGCTTTGGATATTTCCAATTGGTGTTTGTTAATACCATCTTAGATATTTCTTCTTCTACACCATTATTTAGTTTAAATCCATTTCTATCAAAAAATTTTATACCATTGTCATAATATGGATTATGGGAAGCCGAAATAACAATTCCTAAATCAGCTCTCATATTCCTGGTTAAAAAAGAAATCGCTGGTGTGGGAAGTGGTCCAACTAAATATACATCCATACCTGATGCGCAAAGACCTGAGGTAAGTGCTGTTTCAAATATATATCCTGAGAGCCTGGTATCTTTTCCAATAATTACTTTATGCCTTTTTTTTCCGTGTCTAAAGTACTCTCCTGCTGCAAGTCCAAGTCTAATAGCAATCTCAGGCTCCATGGGAAATTCGTTCACCAATCCCCTTACACCATCTGTTCCAAATAGATTTTCATTCTTTGTCATTTTATTCATCTCCAAAATTAGTAAATGGACCTTACAATTTTTAATGTATCCCTTGTCAACTTTACATTGTGTACCCTATGAATAAGCACTCCCTTTGATGCAAGGAGTCCTGTAGCCACCTGTGTTGCCACCTCTCTTTTATCTGAGGGCAGGCCAAGGAGCTTCTCCCACATGGACTTATTAGATAGTCCCATAAATACAGGTCTGCCCAATTTATAAAACTTATCGATGTTTTTTAAAATCTCTAAATTATGCTCAAGTAATTTTCCAAATCCAATACCAGGGTCTATTACAATATGATCTTCTGGCAAATTGGCATCTGTTAACTTTTTCAAATTCTTCTCAAAAAAATCTAAAAGCTCGCCTACAACATCCTTATATTTTGGATCCTTTTGCATATCTTCTGGCCTACCTAAAGAATGCATAAGCACATATCCAGGTTTATATTGACCTATAACATCAATAAGCTCTGGATCAAATCTACATGCTGATACATCATTAATTATCTTGGCTCCCTTTAAGATAGCCTGCTCTGCCACTTTTGCCTTGTATGTATCAACAGACAACACTATTCCTTTTGCCTCTGATACTAATTTTTCTAAAACAGGCATAACGCGCCTTAATTCTTCTTGAGCATCTATCCTTTCTGAAAAAGGCCTTGTAGATTCACCCCCAATATCAATTACATCAGCACCACTCTCCAGCATCTCTTTAGCGTGTTGCATAGCAATAGAAGGATCAAAAAATTTTCCACCATCGTAAAAGGAATCTGGAGTGATGTTTAAAATACCTACAACTAAATAATTTGAAAGGTCTAATTCCTCACCTCCATATATTTTCCACTTAGTATTAATTCTCAT
>NZ_JBMYBT010000135.1:0-39596 GCF_053993635.1 Desulfothermus sp.
AAAATTAATTTTCAACAACCTCAACAAAGATTTTTATCTTATCTCCTGGGTATATTCTAGAATTTTTCTTTAGATTGTTCCATGTTAGGAGTTGGTTTGTAGTAACTCCGAACTTTCTTGCTATTCCCCAGAGATTATCACCTTTTTTTACCCGATATAGAATTTGTTTGAGAGCCCTTTGAGCATTTTTTAAGGATTTATAATCTGTAATGGGAATATAGAGTTTCATTCCAGGTTTTATTGTAGATCTTTTATTGAGCTTATTTGCAACAAGTATTGTCTTTAAGGACACTTTAAATCTTTTGGCTATACCCCATAGGGTGTCTCCAGGTTTTACTTCATAATTTCCCCTTTTATTTGTCCAGCTCCTATCTTTAGTTGATATTTCATTCCTGTTTGTTTTGTTAAAAGCAAGGTAGAATCTTTTGGACTTGGGAATCAATATAGACCTTCCTGGCCTTAATAAATTTTTGTTAGTCCTGTTTATTCTTTTTAAAATCTTTATAGGTACGCCAAAACGTCTTGAGAGCCTCCACCATGAATCCCCTCTTTTTATTTTATATCTATAAAGCCCTCCATAGGGACGAATTATCTTTGTTTTTATAAGATTTTTGGCCTTTGCTTCCAATGGCTTTGGCACGTAAATTATTGATACTACTCCTGGAGGGGTTACATATCGTCTGAAATGGGGATTCCATTTTCTGAATCTTTTCCACGACACTCCCAGCTTTCTAGCAAAGGTGTATAAGTCTGTTCCCTCTCTAACAAACACCCTTGCTGGAAGTTTTTTATTGTCAACATATAGGGGCTCAAACCCGAGTTTATCTAAGTTTCTAACAATTTTCAGTATAGCCATAAACTTAGGAACATACATTCGGGTCTCTAAACGGAGATATCGTGGTTTTGCAATGTGGAAGAAGTTGTCTTTTTTACTTCTTTTTAATGCCTTTGATATTTTGCCTTCACCTGCATTGTAAGCAGCTAATGCCAGATACCAATCTCCAAACATTTTATATAGATCTGAGAGGTATCTAGCAGCAGCTATAGTGGATCTAAAAGGATCCAGACGCTCGTCTATCCACCAATTTACTGTTAAGCCATATTTTCTAGCTGTGGCTGGCATAAATTGCCATATACCTGCAGCTCCAGCTCTAGAATATGCCCTTGGATTAAAACCACTTTCTCCAAAAGGAAGGAAGGCCAGATCATCTGGGATGTTGTATTCTCTAAAAATTTTTAAAATATAGGGCAGATATATTTCAGCCCTTTTTAGCCACCTTTCAAAGGTTCTTCTTTTCATGCTAGTATAGTATGTGTAATATTTTTTTGTATATTTAGTCTCCCTGATTTTTAAGACAAAATTAAAATATTTTGTTTTTGAACAATTTGACAAAACATCCTTTTCTTTTGAAATAGAGATCAATTTGTTCGACTTCTTTTGAGTTTTTTCTAATTGTTCTATCTCTTTGGGGGATATTGTAACTTCTTTTTCAAGGAGTTGAGGGCTGTCTTCAGCCTCTTTTAAGTTTTGGTCAATTTTTTCATCTATGACACTGATAGATTTTAGTTGAGTTTCTGATGAATTATCTATATGTTCAATATCTGATGTGGTTTGGTTACCTATAGTGGCGCTTGATCTCTTACCTATAGGATAAAAAGAACAAGCACTAAGGGAATATATCGTTACTACCACTAAAATTATGAACCTAAACATTATTATACTCCTTTTTAATAAAGTATGAGCACCAACATTATTTTTGGCAAGCGTATTGTGCTGGATATGTTGAGTAAGTCTCCCTCTAAAGTCGAGATAGTGTGGATCCAAAAAAATCGGTGTAAAAATATTAATGAAATATTAAAGAGTTGTCAAAATAATAAAATCAGGTATCAATTTGTCCCAAAAGAAAAACTTGATAAGATTTGTGGTGAAAGACATCAGGGAATTGCAGCAAAAATTTTTTTGCCTGGATTTGTTGATGAATATGAGCTAATTTCAATGTTGAATAGTTCCAGACTTCCATTGATATTGGCATTAGATCAGGTACAGGATCAGGGAAATATTGGAGCCCTTGCACGAACCCTATATGGTTTGGGTGGCTCAGGAATTGTGATTACAAAATTTAGATCTGCACAATTGGGTGAGCGTGCCATTAAATCGTCGTCAGGTGCGCTTTTGCATCTTCCTGTAGCAAGGACCCAAAGTCTCAAATCTTTTCTCAAATTTTGTTCTGATAAAGGCATTTTTACCTATTTTACTGGGACAGATGATTATTGTGAAAGTATATATTCTGTAGATCTGAGCTTTCCAGCAGTATTAGTTTTGGGAAACGAAGAAAAAGGTGTGAGAAAAACAGTTAGGGATAAATGCCAGATGGGAATAAAAATACCTATGCTAAGGGCTTTTGATTCCCTTAACGTAGCCCAGGCAGGGGCTATTCTAATGGGGGAGTTTCTACGCACCTGGCTTAAAAAAATAGTTTAGCCAATTATATTCGGTATATTTTCAATAAGTTGTCTGGTAAAGGTTATCATCTTGTCCATGAGCCAGGGAAAAGATACAAGAAGCGCCAAAAATATTGCCAAAATTTTTGGAATAAATGACAAAGTCATCTCCTGGATCTGCGTAGCTGCCTGAATAATGCTTATAATAACACCAACTATTAATCCAATTCCAAGCATTGGCATAGACAAAAGCAGAGTAAGTTCAATTGCACTTTTTGCAAAACCAACCACAAAATCTGGAGTCATTGTCTTTTCTCCTTATTTGAAGCTTTTTACTAAACTCCCTATTAAAAGTCCCCAACCATCAACTAGGACAAATAAAAGGATCTTAAAAGGTAGAGAAATCATCACTGGTGGTAGCATCATCATTCCCATGGATAACAAGATGCTTGATACAACCATGTCGATGATTAAAAATGGAATATAAATCAAAAAACCAATCTCAAATGCTGTTTTTAATTCACTTATCATAAATGCAGGAATGAGAATGAGGGTGGGGACATCATCTTTATTTTTAGGTCTTTTTATTTTTGCAACTGATACAAAGAGGGATATATCTTTTTCCCTGGTATTTTTAAATAAAAATTTTCTTATGGGCTTTTCTGTCCTGATTAATGCCTCTTTAAATCCAATTTCTTCGTTTAAATATGGTTGAAGGGCATTTTTATTTATGGCGTTCCCTACAGGATACATAATCACAAAGGTCATAAAAATGGCCAGGCTAATAAGTACCTGATTGGGGGGCATTTGTTGGATACCCATTGCATGTCTTAGGAAAGAAAATACTATAACAATCCTTGTAAATGACGTAACTGTCAAAATTATGGCAGGAGCCAATGAAAGTACTGTTAGTAAAAATAGAATTTCTAAAAGTACTGAGACCTTCTCAGGCTCATGGAGATTGTCAGGAAGTTGTAATTTCAGTATTGGCGTAGGGTCTTGTGCCCCCCATAATGGGGATGCGAAAAATACTAAACTAGCTAGAATTAAAAGAATTATTGTTGATTTTTTCTGTAAACACACTCTCAAAGTCCTGGGCATGGTTTAAATCCACCTCTTTTAATAGACTGATATTTGACTCAGTGACTCCAATTATTAGCAAACTATTCAAAAAACGCACCACCACGATTGATTTTTTAGGTCCAAGGCTTAAGCTTCCCAGGACTTTGAGTTTGTTTTGTTTCAAATTACTCAATCCAGAAGGAGTAAATCTTTTTAGGGCAAATAGTATCCCCATTAAAATTGCCAGTAATATTAAGAGGAAACCAATTACTTTGAGATATATAAGCAAGGGGAATTTATCCAAGTTGTTTGACCCTCTCCATGGGGCTGATAATATCTGTTAGTCTCACCCCATATTTTTCGTTAATTACCACTGCCTCACCCCTGGCAACCAATTTACCGTTGACCAAAATTTCTAGAGGCTCTCCTGCGAGTTTATCAAGTTCTATAACTGATCCCTGTCCCAGTTGTAGGAGGTCATTGATAAGAAGTTTGCTCCTTCCAAGCTCTGCAGAAACGTTAAGGGGAATATCCAGTATGAATTCAATATCCCTTTTTTCGCCTGTTGGTTCTGATACTTCCCCACTTATATCTTTAAATTTTACCTCCTGTGCCTCAAAGGACTTTTTCTTTTTTTCTTTTTCCTGTTTTAATGTTCCTTCCTCTTCTTCAGCCAGTGCCTTGGCCCACTCTTCAGCGAGTTTGTCCTGGTCTATTTCCTCACCCTTTGTTTCAGATTTTGTCTCTTCTTTGTTTTCTGATTCGTCCATTACTCCTTCTTCAGCCAATGCCTTGGCCCATTCCTCTGCTAATTTTTCTTGATCTACTTGATTTTTATCCGCCATATGAGACTCCTTAATTTATGCTAGTTTTTGTGAAATCTTTGCACTTAATAATTGATAATTTTCAATTTCTTTGGATATTAAAAGGGCCTTATTCCCCTTATATGTACCTGGTTTTCCCATGAATTTTGGGACTCCTTCCACTTCAGCTATAAGTTCATCATCTACGTAAGTATCAAGCAACAGGATGTCTCCCACTTTTAGGTTCAAAAGTTGCCTAGGAGTTATCTGAGTAAATCCCAGGTTTACTACCACTTCCACTGGAGTTTCCAACAATCTTTCTCTAATTCTTATTATCCATGTTTGGTCAACTTCCAGTCTTTCAGACTGATATGAAGCATAGAGTTTTGATCTAATGGGTTCTATTGTGGCATAAGGCAGACCTATAGTTAGATTTCCAATTGCGTTTTCAAGTTCTGCTTCAAATGAAGACACAACAATTACATCTCCAGGAGGAATAATTGAGGCAAATTGTGGATTTATCTCTGTTCGTTGAAATTCAATTTGAACTTCATGTACTGGTTGCCATGAAGATTCCATTTCTTTTAATGCTACTTCCACTACCCTATGAATTACTGCCTGTTCTATTGGGGTAAAATCTCTACCTTCAACTTTAGGTTGAGAACCTGATCCTCCAAAGAAATTTTCAATTAGGGCAAAGACCAGTCTGGAATCAATTATTAGAAGGGCACTTCCCCTTAATGGATTCATTTTAAATATATTTATAGAAGTAGGGACAGGTAAGGATCGCATGAATTCACCGAACTTTATCATGTCAACAGAAGTTGGATTAACATCTAGCCTTTTTCTCATAATTGTGGCGATACTGTTTGAAAATTGCCTGGCAAATCGGTCGTTAATTATTTCTAATACAGGCATACGACCGCGAATTATGCGGTCCTGATTTGTTAAATCAAAGGGCACAACATCACTTTCTTCAGCAACTTCGACTTCTGGTTCTCCTTCTTCTCCTTGAAGTCCCCTTAGTAATGCGTCAACTTCTTCTTGGTTTAAAATTTTACTCATAATTGTGTTATCCAGGGATTTTGTGATATGTTAATAACTACCTTTGTTTATTTTTTAACACTTTTTAATTTATATATAATTTTAGCCAAAAAAGCTCAAAAGTCAATTTACTGAATCAAAAATTCAGTAAAGTAAACCTTGGTAACTATAGGTTTTTCAAAGATTTGATTAAGTCTTTGAGCAATCTCCATTTTAAGTGCGTATTTTTTTTCAAGGGAGTTAAGATCATCAAAGGTCTTGGATGAAAGAAGCATAATTAAAGTATCCTTAATCATAGGCATTTTTTCTTCTACAAGTTTACCAGGATCCTTTCCCTTTACCTCAATTTCAATACTTACCTTTAAATATCTTTTACCTAGTGGATCGGCTAAATTTACTATAATAGTTGGGAGTTGAACCAGAGATGTTTGCAATTGTGGTGGCTGTTCTTCTGTTTGTTCTCCCTTGTTTTTTTTGTCCTTTTTCTTCTCTTCTTTTTTGGCATCTTTTTCTTTTGAGGTCTGTGTTGTTTGTTTATTGGTTGCAAAGAACTTTTTATAGGCAAAATAACCTCCTCCACCCAGCAGTCCCAAGGCCACCAATAGGATGATTATTAATTTTAATTTACTCTTTTTTTTTGGTTCTTCTTGTGTTTTGTCTTGTTCTTTTTTTTCTTTGGCCATTTATATCTCCTATTTTATAGGTAAGTTCTGGAATGTGGTCTATTTTTTATTAAAATTTCAACTCGTCTATTTTTTGCCCTATTTTTATTTGATGTATTGGGAACCAGTGGCCTGTCTGGTCCATAGGCAGATATGGAGAAAAAAGAAGGATTCATTTTTTTATTTAAAAAAAAATGCAATACAGAAATAGCCCTTAAGTAAGATATTTCAAAATTCCTTTTTCTACTTCCTGTATCGTCAGTATGTCCAGAAATATTAACAGGTGCATTCATGAGTTGGATTAGATAGCTCACTTGCTCTAGAATTTGTTTTGCAAGAGGTGTAAGTTGAGTGGATCCACTCTGAAAAACGATTTTATCACTTAACATAATGACAACTCCCTCTGGTCTGTTTAAAATTTCTATGTTTTTTAGTAAAGTACTTTTGTTTATAAATTTTGGCATAATCTCATCTGGAAAAAGAAGGTCCTTGATTCTGTCTGGTTTTTCCAGAATATCCCAAGGGTTTTCCAGCATCTCTCTGGCAACAGAGATCCTTGTTGGGATCCTTCCTGCATCTGTTGATATTAAAAAGGCGACTTTTCCGCCAAAACCCTGGAATGCAATCTTTATAACTTCTTTATCCAGAGTGGACATACTGAGCAACAAAACAAAAAAGGTAAGTAGTAGGGTCATCATGTCTGAAAAAGTAACCAACCATGCCTGGGAATCTCCTTTTTTACTCTCTTTTTTTTCTCTTTTGGCCATAATAAATGTGTTAGTTCTTTCTCATATATTTATGGTTTATTTAAATTAAATTCAAAGCCCTTATATTTTAAAACTTCTTTTACCTTTTTAAGCTCATTTAATTGTTTAAATTCTCTCATTTTATTTGGATTATGTAGAATATAACTCCTTTTATCTAATATAAAATCTACCCGTCTATTTTTTTTTCTACCCAATGCTGTTTTATTTGAGTATAAGGGATGATATTTACCGTATGCTTCAATTATTAATTTGTCTTTAGGTACACCAGCTTGAATTAGATAATTATAAACCCTTATACATCTTTTAATAGATAATATCCATGATGGATCTACTGCTAATTTTTTATTATTGATTTGGGAAATTTCTTCTTCAGTTTCAAACAAAGATGTGTGTCCTGCAACAAGGATAGGGTATTTTACTTTTTTTAAAACTGGTGCGATTTTTTTTAATATTATTTCCCCCTCAGAAGTTAAGTCTGCCCTTCCTTTTTTAAATAGTAGTTCTGCATTTACTGAAAATATCTGGATAAATTTATTTTCTCTGAAATCTAGATCTTCTGAAAAATCTTCCCATATGAGGTTTTTGAGTGGTTCTAGATCTTGTGTTTCCATAACTCCTGGTTCTAACAACTTAACATCTTTTGCCATATTTTTACCAATAATGCTCATATTTTCTCTACCTACACCAAAGGAACTACTCAAAGAACCAATGGCTAGATGCTTTTTTTTAATATCCTGCAAAGAAGCCATGCTAAGTAAGAGAACAAAAAAGGTAAGAAGCAAGGTCATAACGTCAGAAAAAGTAACCAGCCATTCAGGTGTTTCTTCACCGCCACCGCCGCCATTGGATTTTTTCTTTTTTTTGGCCATTTTATTATTCCTGGGATTTTCTTTCCTTTGGCGGAATAAAGCTATTTAATTTCTCTTCTATTATCCTGGGATTTTCTCCCTTTGATATAGATATAATCCCTTCTAAGATAAGTTCTCTTAGGAGCACTTCTTCTTTATGCCTTGCGCGAAGTTTTCCTGCCATGGGATTAAATAGTAAATTGGCCAGAACAGCTCCGTAAAATGTGGTAATTAATGCAACAGCCATGGCTGGACCTATGGTACTTGGATCACTCATTGTTTGAAGCATCTGGATAAGTCCTATAACTGTGCCTATCATCCCCATGGCTGGCGCAAAGGCACCCATTGTGGACACAACTTCTGCCCCTAACTCGTGCCTCTCATCAAGGTAAGCTATCTCTGTTTCCAAGACTTCCCTGATCACATCAGGTTCCATTCCATCCACAGTAAGTTGCAAGCCCTTTCTCATATAATCATCATCTATTTCTTTTAAGATTGGCTCTAAGGATAAAATCCCTTCTTTTCTTGCTTTTTGAGCGTATTCTAGAAATCTCTCAATTATTGCTGATGGTGATTCCGCTTTATATAAGAAAGTGTTTTTTATAATACCAATAACACCTATGACATTTTTAAGGGGATAATTAACGAGGGTTGCTCCTATAGTGCCCCCAAAAACAATTAAGGCAGAGGGAAAATTAATAAAAACACCTGGACTGCCACCCATTACTAATGATGCTATAACAAGTCCAAAGGCAATTACAATTCCTAGAACCGTAGCCAGATCCATGTAAACCCCTCTAAAACCAAGTTGTCAAAATTGTTTTCATGAAGTTAAGTTGATTTATAACATCTTTATTAATATTTCCTTGGTCCAAAGATATTGGTACCGATCCTCACTAAAGTAGCTCCTTCTAATATTGCCTCTTTAAAATCAGAACTCATCCCCATTGATAGATGGGGTAGTTTTATGTCTAATTTTTGTTCAAGTTGTTCCTTTAGTTTTCTCAGTTTATTAAAATATGGCCTTACTTTTTCAGGATTTTCAAAATAAGGAGGCATGCACATAAGACCTGTGATGTTTAATCTTTTTGTATTATTTAATAGCTCAGTTATAAAAGTTTCAGCCTCTTGTATCAAGATTCCACCTTTTGTTTCCTCTTTGGCAACATTTATCTGGATGAGGATTTTTTGTGAGATGTCTATTTTTTGACACCTTTTGTGAAGTTCTTTAGCGAATTTTATAGAGTCCACTGAATGTACCATAATAAATTTTCCAGGAATATACTTTGCCTTGTTGGATTGGCACCTTCCAATAAAATGGAATCTAAGGTCAGGACTATTTAACTCCTCTATTTTTTCCAGGGCCTCTTGAATATAATTTTCGCCAAAATCAATTTGTCCAAGTTCCCTTGCCCACTTTATATATTGAGTGGGCTGATGTTTTGACACTGCAACTATAGTTATATCTTCTGCTTTTCTTCCAGCCTTTTGGGCAGCTATCTCCACCTCTTCCCTAACCCTTTTTAAATTTTCTGCCAATTTTTCCTTGTTCACCTTAAAATCCCTCCGAATAAAGATATGAAATAAATCTCTCGTCTTCATTCCATTTTTCTCTTACTTTTACCCAGAGCTGGAGATACACTTTAGAGTCCAATATAGCCTCTAGCTCCTGTCTTGCAAGGGTACCTATCTCCTTAAGCATACTTCCTCTGTGGCCTATGACAATTTGTTTATGGTTCTTTTTGGCCACATAAATTACTGCATGGATTTTGATTAGATTTTTTTCTTCATCCTCATCCCAATGTTCAATTTCCACTGCCACGGAATAGGGAAGTTCTTTTTCCAGCTTTAAAAACAGTTTTTCCCTTATAATCTCAGCTGCCATAAATCTTAAAGGCACTGATGATATCTGGTCTTCTGGAAAAAGTGGGGGACCAACAGGTAAGTGCTTTTTTATCTCTTCTAAAAGTTCAAAACAACCTTCCCCTGTTAGGGCAGAAATCAGAAATATCTCCACCCCTTCAAAGTGTTTTGACATAAAATCTATTATGGGCAAAAATTTATTTTTGTTTTTAACTTTGTCTATTTTGTTGATTGCAATAATTGTTTTTTCAAGTTGATTTTTAATGGGACTAATCAAAGGTGAGATTTCCTTTTCCAATAGAGATAATTTGTCCACATACCTGGCCCCATCTATCATAAGAACCACCACGTCTGTTCCCGTTATTGCCTGCCATGCGGTTTCAACTAAAAATCTATTTAAGGTTTGGTTTGATTTATGGATACCTGGAGTATCTAAAAACACGATTTGACAGTCGTCTCTTTGAAGTATTCCATTTATTCTGTTTCTGGTGGTCTGAGGTTTTGGTGTTACAATAGAAACCTTTTGACCTAAATAAGAATTTAAGAGAGTGGATTTTCCTGCATTGGGGGGTCCGATCAGCGCAACAATGCCACATCTAAATTCCTTTTGTTCAATGTCTTTACTCATAGTTTATTTCTCCTTAATAAATTTAAAATGCAAATTTTATGACAGAACATTCCACATATAGTGTTTTTTGAAAATTATACTAAAAAATAGTGTAATTTTTTTATTAAAAATAGGGAGAAAAACATTAAAATGCTTTTCCCATAGTTTAATACAGACCCAAAGAAATTTTACTTGCGCAAAATTTTGACTGCATGTATAGCATCCCTTATTATGAAAAAGGATTTAATCATTGTTGAGTCACCTGCCAAGGTCAAAACCATAAAAAAAATTTTAGGCAATAAATACCTGGTAGAGGCTACCATAGGTCATATAAGGGATCTCCCCACCAATGTTTTAGGGGTGGATGAAAAAAATAATTTTAAGCCAACCTATGTGATCCTCCCAGGAAAAGAACCTCTGGTTAAGAAGTTACAACAAAGTGCAAAAAAAGCCAACCTTGTATTACTGGCCCCAGACCCAGATAGGGAAGGTGAAGCAATTGCATGGCATGTTGCTGAATTAATTAAGGATGTTAATCCAAATTTTAAACGAATTCAATTTAATGAAATAACTGCAACTGCAATTAAGGGTGCTTTAAACAATTTAAGGGACTTAGATGAAGATCTATTTAATTCCCAGCAGGCCAGGAGGATTTTAGATAGATTAGTTGGTTACAAGATCTCTCCAATACTCTGGAAAAAGGTAAAAAGGGGTATATCA
Organism: Desulfothermus sp.; assembly: GCF_053993635.1. Classification (NCBI taxonomy): domain Bacteria; kingdom Pseudomonadati; phylum Thermodesulfobacteriota; class Desulfovibrionia; order Desulfovibrionales; family Desulfothermaceae; genus Desulfothermus; species Desulfothermus sp. The sequence goes on from NZ_JBMYBT010000135.1 coordinate 10,819, forward strand.
GCAGGTAGGGTGCAGTCTGTTGCACTTAGGTTAATTGTTGACAGGGAAAGGGAAAGACAAGCATTTGTCCCCAAGGAATATTGGGTTTTTAAAGCCCATCTTGAGACCAAAAAACGCGATATTCTTATTGCTGAACTCTGGAAAATAGACAATAAAAAGGCCAATGTTCCCAATGAAAAAAAGGCGCTGGAGTTAGAGAAATTACTTAAAACCAGTAAGTTTGAGGTGGTAGAGGTAAAGGAAAAGCAAAGGTCAAGGTCCCCAAAGCCTCCTTTTATCACTTCAACTTTGCAACAGGAATGTAATATACGGCTTGGTTATTCAACAAAAAGGGTCATGAGTATTGCCCAGAACTTATATGAGGGAATGGATTTGGGAGAGCTTGGTGTAAGGGCACTTATCACCTATATGAGAACAGATTCTGTTAGGGTAGCAAAGGAAGCTCAACTTCAGGCAAAAGATTGGATAGGCAAAAATTTTGGTAAAGAATATTTGCCCCCCAGGATCAGGAATTACAAGACAAAGTCTTCTTCACAGGATGCCCATGAGGCAATTAGACCAGTGGATGTCACTATTACCCCGGAAATGATAAAAAATAGTGTATCTAAAGATCATTACATGGTGTATAAACTAATATGGGAGAGATTTGTTGCCTCGCAAATGGCAAGTGCAAGGATACTGGATACGGAAATTTCAATAAAGGCGCAGAATACCCTGTGGAGATCAAAGGGCGAGAGAATAGTTTTTGACGGATTTTTAAAGGTGTATTCCTATGGAATGAAAAAAGAGCTTATTTTACCAGAAGTAGAAAAAGGGGAAATTCTGCCTGTTAAAAAAATAGAAAAAGAACAAAAATTCACCTCCCCCCCATCCCGTTATACTGAGGCCTCGCTGGTTAAAAAGATGGAAGAAAATGGGATAGGAAGGCCTTCTACCTATGCCCAGGTAGTGTCTACTTTAAAAGAACGGGAATATGTCACAATGGAAGAGAGATATTTTGTGCCAACAGAACTTGGGTTAGTGGTTAGCGATCTTTTAGTTAAGCACTTTCCTAAATTAATGGACTCTGGATTTACAGCAGAAATGGAGCTAAATTTAGATAAAGTGGCAGAAGGGAAACTGAGCTGGGTTTCTCTATTAAAGGATTTTGCCAGATATCTGTATCCTGCTTTAGAAAAGGCAATAGAGGAAATGGAACAGGTGAAAAGGGGAAAGGCCACTGATATTATTTGCGATAAGTGCGGAGCTCCCATGGTGATAAAATTTGGGAAAAATGGGGAATTTTTAGCCTGTAGCTCTTATCCTGAGTGTAAAAATACAAAGAATTTTAGAAGGGATGAAAATGGAAATATACAGATTGTAGATACAGAGCCAAGTCGGCTGGAAGTGGTAGGCAAGTGCCCAAAATGTGGAGGTGATTTAGTAATTAAATTTTCAAGGGCTGGAGCTAGATTTATTGCGTGCAAAAATTACCCTAAGTGTAAATATACAGAACCATTTTCCACCCATATAAAGTGTCCTATTGAAGGGTGTGATGGTGAAATAGTGGAGAGGACATCAAAAAGGGGCAAGGTGTTTTATTCTTGTAATAGGTATCCCAAGTGTAAATTTGCCATGTGGAATCCACCATATAATGAGACTTGTCCTGAATGCGGTTTTAAGATATTGGAAATAAAACAGAGCAAAAAAAGGGGAAAATTTTTGTCTTGTCCAAACAAGGAATGTAACTTCTGGAAAAAATTAGAGGAATAAGTATGATTAATAAAAGGGCAGTTCAAATCATTGGTTATAAAAATTCTGGAAAGACCCATTTAATGGTTAATTTGTGCTCAATGTTAAAATCCAGGGGACTCAGAGTAGGGTGTATAAAATATTCACACCACTCCCTTGATAAAAGGGACTCAGATACCGAGAAATTATCGAATGAAGCAGATGTGGTAGCCGGGATCTCCCCTTCCTCATCTCAAGTATTTTTCAAGGGGAAAAAGGGTTTCTTAGATGTGCTTACTTATTTAGATGTGGACATAATCTTGATTGAAGGTGGGAAACATGAAATAGACTTTTTGCCCAGGATTGTTGTAGCAAGCCATGAAAAGGACATTGAACTAACAGATGAATTGACTATTGGTGTTTTTCTGCGAAATAAGGATTTAGAATTCAAAGGTCATGAAATAAGTTTTAGTGATAAAGAAGAGGATTTAGTGGAGTGGATTTTAAATAAAGGATTTCTCTTGCCAGGGATAGATTGTGGTGCATGTGGCTATAATTCATGCAGAGAAATGGGCATTAGAATCTTAAAAAATGAAGAAAGTGTTCAATCATGTATGAGCATGAACACTCCTGATATAAAGGTTGAAATTGATGGAGAGCCTCTTAATTTAAATCCTTTTGTGCAAGACATTATCAAATCAACTGTAGAAGGTCTTTTATCAAACTTAAAAGGGTATCACAAAGGCGAAATAAAGTTACAATTTAAGGCAAAATAGAGTTATGTTTTTTAAAGTTGTCAATGTCTCAGAATTTTATGATTTATTTCAAAATTTTTCTCCCATTGAAACCTCAACTGAGGTTGATTCTGCTAAGAGTCTTAACAGGGTAGTTTCAGAGGATATTGTAGCACAAGAGGATTTTCCCCCTTTTGATAGGGCATGCATGGATGGTTTTGCAGTTTTGAGCCAAGACAGCTATGGGGCATCTGAGTCAAACCCAGTATATTTAAAAGTGGTTGGAGATGTCCATATAGACAAGATCCCTGATTTTTCCATAAAAAGCGGTGAGTGTGCCAGAATCGTAACTGGTGCTCCCATGCCAGGTGGAGCCAATGCAGTTGTTATGGTAGAATATACAGAAGAAGTGGCTCCAGATGAGATAGAGGTAAGCAAGAGTGTATCTCCTTTTGAGAACGTTATCCTAACAGGCGAAGATTTTAAGAAAAATGATATTCTGGTGACAAAGGGAGTGAGGATAAGACCACAGGAAATAGGGATTTTCATGGAATTTGGCGTAATCAAATGTAGGGTATTTGATTTTATAAAGGTTGGAATAATTTCTACAGGAAATGAGATAGTTTCTCCTGATACAAAAAAATTATTACCAGGTCAAATAAGGGACGTAAATTCCTATGTTATCTCATCCATTGTAAAGACAAATCACGCAGAACCTCTATTTTTTGGTATTATACCAGATGATAGAGATGCCTTAATTTCAGCAATTTCAAAGGCAGTATCAAATTGTCATCTGGTCCTTATATCTGGTGGGAGTTCCATTGGGGTAAAAGATTTAACAGAACAGGCAATTACATCCTTTAAAAACAGCGAGATACTATGTCATGGAGTGGCTATCTCACCAGGAAAGCCAACTCTTTTTGCTTCAATAGACAAAACTCCAGTGGTGGGCCTGCCAGGACAGGTAACCTCTGCCCAGATAGTTATGCAAATATTAGTTGCTCCTTTAATTCGTTTTTTGTCCAATGATAAAAACTATCTTTCTGAAATTTATTTTCCAAAAACAAGGGCCAGATTAACCCATAACATACCATCAAAAAAAGGTAGAGAAGATTATATCAGGGTCAAGCTAATAAAGAAAAAAGGAGAGTTGTTGGCTCAACCAATCTTTTCCAAATCAGGCATTATCAAAAGTCTAATTCAGGCAAACGGTCTTGTAAGAGTGCCATATATAAGTGAAGGAATTGTGGAAGATTCTGTAGTAGATATATTTTTACTCTGATTTTTTATCTTCTTCTAAAAGGATTTCAATTTCTTTTTCTATTTCAATATTATCTTGTTGATAGGTTTGTTTATCTTTTGGTTCAACATTCTCTTCCTCTATAATTAGATCATCGAATTCTATATCCCATACTTCTTCTTTTTTATCATGGGACTCTATGTCTTCATCGTGTTCTTGGATTTCTGTAATATCTAATAATTCTTCCACTTCTTCTTCGTTAGTTACTGGCTCTATAGCATTTGTATCTTGTTTATCTTCTATTTCCTGTTCAAAATTATCTGATTCTTGAATAAATAGGGTCGGATCTAGCTCTAATTCCTCATCTTCCTTATAATTATCTGATTTATCAATATCAAGGTCTTGTTCTTGGTCTTTAAATTTAATTTCTTTGTCTAATACATCTCCACTTATTTCTTGCGAATCTTCATTATCGTTAGTTTCCGTTATAGATATATCTTCTTCTATAACATCTGGTTCCAACATCCATTCAAGGTTTAAGTCCTGTCTTATATGATCCCAGTCATAGTTACATTTAGGACACTTTTTATAAAAGTCAAAAGTTGTATACTTACATTTTGGACAAAACATAACTGACTCCATTAAATAATATCTATAATTTATTTTTATGTTGAATATTCAAAAGCATTTAATTTAATATTTGTTTTCTTTTTTTGCCTATGTATTTTTTTGAGATCATCTACAATGGATACCAGCTGTCCATAGAGTTTTTTTATTTCTTTTCCATACTTAGTTAATTGGTCGTCATTTTTACTGATATATTTTTTTATTAAGTATTTATCATTTAATACACTCTCACATAAATAAATTACATGTTCTAACAGATTTTCAAAGTACATGACACTTTCAAATTTGAAATCCTGTGCTATTTCCTTGAGTTTGGTAAGGGCTTCTAAGTAACTTATTTTATTTCCTTTATATATTCTTTGAGACAACTCTTCCATAAGTTTTACTTTTCTCGCCTGTTGTATATAAGAGTATTCTTTCCAGACTTCTTGAAATATATCCATATGTTTTTGGAATATTTCATAGTTTTCTGAATTTAAGAGATAGTTGTCCAGGACCTTGGTGATGTTATGATAGAATTCATCTGAATATCCAATTATCCTTCTGCGATGTTTATTTAGCCATGCGTAGAGAAATTTTAAGCGTTTTTCGTGGGTTTCGGTATTTTCTACTATTTCATTTCGTTTATATTTGATCTTACCAGTGTATTCACCCTTTACAATGTCATTTAAAACATATGTCATGAGGTTTATGTCTTTTATGATGTTGAATTCATTATTTATTTCTCCAGTTATTGGGTGTATTATTTCTTGTTTGATAACAGAAAGTGCCCTGTCTGTCCTTACATTATTGGGGTCATATTTGTGTTGTTTATAGTGCACCTTGAGTATCACGCAGGGCGGATCCTCAGATACAAGCAGCCCCAATTTTTTTAATTGTTGTATTTTGTCTCTTTGTTTTTTACTAAGGCTCACCAGGGCAATTTTTTCCACTTTTGGGTATAATCTAGAATCTTTGGATCGATATAACGATGTAATGGTCCTGTCTGACTGTCCCATGACCCTTATTAAAAAATCTTCTCCCATCTTAAATAACTTTCTGGCAAATAGCGCTGAAGATGTTCGCCTTTCAGATGCAATTGGAAATCCATATAATTCCATTAGAAATTGATATACAAAAAGGCGGTTAATTTCATAGAGTCTGTTGTCCCCTGGCTGGAACTTGCCGATTTTCAAACCAAATCTCTTTAATTCTGTGTCCAGATCAGAGGGAAATGATGCATATACCCCTGCGAAATAAAATTTTCCATGGGTGTTTTTTGCAATTACATGGGCCCTGTCCATGTTTAAAAGATAGGGGATTAATTTTGGATAAGTAAGTATATTTGTAATGAATTTGCTAAATGGATCTTTTTTTAGAGAGTCGTGAAATTTTCTGGGTAATCTGCTCAAAAAGAGAGAAAGGTTATGTTGGACTATAGCTGGCTCATAAGGGGCTGCTGGCCCACTTATCTCAGTAATTGCGTCTTCTATACAGTGTAAAAGGTCAAATTGAAATACTTCATTAAAATAATCAATGGGCCTATCAAAAGCCACTAAACTAAAACCAGGTAAGAAAGAGTACTCTTCTAAAGCAGGCTCAAATGATGGAAGAAGTTCCTGAGGACTTACCAAGGGATATGAGTCTTTGTTTTCAAAAAATGGCTTAATTAAACAAAATTTTATGTGCACAATGTCCAGATATTTGATGAGATCATTTAGTGTTGAAAAATAGTTAGGACGGCTTAATGTATAAAGGTCTTTCCACTTGTAATTGTTAACTAATGAAAAGGTCTGTTCCCAGGTTAATTTCATTTATAATTCACTTAAATTTTATTGTTGACCATTTTTTTGTCTACATAAAAAGAGTTTATCCCACATAATTTATTTTTGCAATTTTCAACTAGCGCATTTTAAAAAAATTTTCAGGTCTTCTTTTTTGCCCTAGGATGGGCCTTGTCATATATGTGGGCGATTTTTCCCATGGTTATATGGGTATATCTCTGTGTTGTAGAGAGCCTAGAGTGGCCCAGTAATTTTTGAACTACCCTTAAATCAGCCCCTGATTCCAGCATATGTGTGGCAAAGGAATGTCTCAAGGTATGGGGAGATATTAAGACTGGGAGTGAGATCTTCATGCAGGCATTTTCAACAATCCTAAGTGCTTCCCGCCTATTTAGTCTTTTACCCCTCATACCTAAAAATAGTGATTTGGTCCCATTCTTAGGATTAAATGCGTTTCTCTGTTCTAAATATCTGAGAATAATTTCTCTGCATCTTGAGGTTATGGGGACAATCCTCTCTTTGTTTCCTTTACCTTTTATTTTTATAATCTTCTGGCTGAGATCTATGTCATCTATATCCAATGCCAGTGCTTCACTAATCCTCAAGCCCGATCCATATAAGAGCTCAAGTAATGCCCTATTTCTAAGTCCTTTGGGTGAGTTGTCCTGGGTATTGTCCAGGAGTTTTGTTATTTGATCTACATTAAGTATTTTGGGGTGGTGCTTTGATGTTTTTGGATTGGATATACCAATTATGGGATTTTTATTTATAACTTTTTTTCTTTCAAGAAACTTAAAAAAACCCCGCAGGGAAGATAATTTCCTCGAAATAGTAGTTTTTTTTACGCCTTGAACATGCAAGGTCTTTAAAAATGATGTAATATGTTTTTTTGAAATTTTATCTACTTTGTCAAAAGTAATGGAAAAATTATCTTTTAAATATTGTTCAAATGATAATAGGTCTGTTTTATACGCCCTATATGTGGCACTGGAAAATCCTCTTTGTCCCTCTAAATAGGAGAGATAACTATTTAGATATTTATGCATTTCTACGTCTATCCATGATATATGTACTTTTTTGAGATTTTTTTGCTATTTTTTTAAGATTCACTGCTATTTGGGATGCTTCTCCGTAGTGTTTTAGTCTTCCATTAATGTTAAAAACAACCCCTATTGAAACAGCCATTAATGGAAATTTTTCTATTTTACCCTGTCTATTCTTGGATATTATATATCCCCTTTCCTTGTCTGTTGGATCATAAAAATATGGTATTATTGCATCAAAATTTTTTATTATTTTTTTGCAAACGTCTTCTGCCTTGTTTACTGGGACAATAAAGACATAATCATCACCACCAATATGTCCAACAAATCCTTCAGCACCACATTCTTCTTTTACAGTATTTACAATTATTCTTGCGGTCATCATAAGTACTTCATCGCCTCTGGAAAAGCCATATTTGTCATTGTATGATTTAAAAAAATCCAAATCCACATATCCAAGGGCAAAATCCCTTTTTGCATCAAGTAGTTTTTGGATTTTCTGTATAATAGTGGTATTGCCAGGTAATTTGGTAAGGGGGTTTGCATCTAAGAATTTAGATGCCTTGGACGTGGTTAATTTCAGTCTTATTTTTGCTTCTTTAGGGTTTATGGGCCTTAGTAAAAAGTCATCTATATCTAGATTAAACACGGACATATTTTCAATTTCTTCTGGGATGTCTTTATCAAGACATAAGATTAAAGGTATTTGTAAATATACATTTTCACCTTTTATTAATTTTATCATTTCCATATATGGAATATCCTCTATTTTTATATCAAGTATTATCAAAGTTGGAGGAGTCTGGAGTATCCTGTCTATGGCAGGTTTGCCCTCGTTAAATTGAATCAAACTACTCTTTTCTTTAAGGAGCTTTTTAAATATTAAATAAATTGTTTTATCTGGAGATATTAAAAAGAATTCTTCAGTGTTGTTTTGCATAATTCTTTTACTTAGGGATAAACGTTAATACTTCTATTATATCTTCTAATACCCTATCCATTATTTTTGCAAGTTTTTTAAAACTAAGGCCAATATCCACAAAATCCTTTTTAGAGAGTGTATTTAACAGCTCATCTCCACTATTTCCAATCTCTAGTACCTTGGTAATAAAATCAGCGACATGAACTATTTTTGCAAATTCTTGATAGAACTCAGCAGAACTTGGATTATGGTGATATGTAAGTGCAATTTTTGTTGGAAGGGGCAGATTCCAATGCTCAGCAAGCCAGCTATTTACCCTGTCATGCCCAAATCCCAGCACCTTTTTTTCTGCCTCAAAATATGTAATATCTTCTTGTGCTACTAATTTTTGTATTTCTTCTTTCTCCTCAGGGAGTTGTATTGCAATTACTACCTTGCCTATATCGTGCAAAAGTCCTGCTACAGCGAATTCTTCAGGGTCTTTTAGCCCTAATTCTTCAGCAATGATCTTTGATATGGTGGCGCATCCTAGGCTGTGTTCCCACAGTCCAACCATGGCCTGAGTCATAACATCAAACACCGATGTTGAGATAATTATCCCTCTAATTACGTTAAAGCCAAGGAGTACAATTGCATGCTGGATGGTGTTAATCCTTCTTGGAAATCCATAGACAGGGGAATTTACCATTTTTAATACCTTTGCAGAAAGGACCTGGTCCTTGGCGATTACTTCAGCTATTTGTTTTGGGGTGCAGTGCTCATCTTCTATCATCTTTGTAATTTCGTCTAACACAGGTGGCAGTGTGGGTAGATCTTTTACCGCCAATATCTTTCCTTTTCTTTTAGTCCTTAAATCTTCCATATTAAGTCTTGTTCCCCTTGCCCTTATTTTTCGGTCTTACTTTTTTTGATTTGATATGTAAAATAAACTTTGAAAAATTCCTTTACCTTTTGCATCCAGGGGTCGTTTTGATGTTTTCTAAAGAGATAATCAAGTCTATCAAGCCTTTTTTTTAAAGAAAATCCATAGGCCCCTTCACCGAGATCCAGGGGAGTTCCTTTTACTACAATGAATTTTATTCCCTGTTTTTTTAAAATAGAAAAGTGGTTTTCCTTGAGTTCAGTTCCTTCAGCTATTAATACCATGCCATTTTCTTTTAATACAGGTTTTGCCAAAACCATTCCAGCCTTTGCCTTGTCCAGGGGTATTTTTTGCATTTTTTCCCCTTAATTTGGAATATAATATTTATTGGTCATATCCCTTTTTACCTTTCCTTCCACTTCCAGTTGAATTAGCTGAGATGTGAGTTCTGATGGCCCTATGTCAAGGTCATCACACATCTGTTCAATTCCAGCTTCGCCTTTATTTTTGATAAAATCCAGTATTTTTTTACTCAGATTATTTAAAATCCCATGATCTTGCTGGCGGGTAGGTTTTTCTTCATAATTTTTGTCCAGGGACCATTTTGATTGGTCAACTTGATATTTGATCTCAGATAAAATATCCTCAGCATTTGTGATGAGTATTGCGCCATTTTTTATAAGTTCATTATTCCCTTCAAAAGCAGGATTGTCTATTGGGCCAGGTATGGAAAATACCATTCTGTTTTGATCCAGGGCACAAGAGGCTGTAATCAAACTTCCACTTTTTTTAGCTGCCTGAACCACAAGGACTCCAAGACTGAGCCCACTTATGATCCTGTTTCTTATGGGGAAATTTTCTGAAGCAGGCGGTGTTGACGATGGAAATTCAGATATAACTAATCCAGATTTTTTTATGGTTTCCTTTAGATATACGTTGGGTGCAGGGTAGTTTACATCAATGCCTGTTCCCAACACAGCTATGGTTGATCCCTCGTGCTTTAGTCCTCCCCTGTGGGCAATGGTATCTACTCCCACTGCCAGGCCTGATACAATTGTGATTCCCTTTTTTGAGAGATTAGTTGCAATGGACAGGGTGAGTTTTTGGCTAAGGGTATCTATTTTTCTAGCTCCAACAATGGCTATGCAGGGATTTTTTAAAAGGGACAAATTCCCTTCATAGTAGATTATTATTGGCGGATCAGGGATCTCAAAGAGTTGCTTGGGATATTCTGGATCAGATAGAAGAAGATATTTTGATTTAGATTTTTTGATGAGCTCTATCTCCTTTGATACTTTTTTTCTCCATGTTTTTTTATTCAGGGCATTAACAACTGATGATGAAATCCCAATGGACATCCACATTTGAGAGTTAGCAACAGCACTGTGAGCAGATTTGAAGATTTCAATTAATTTTTTCCACGTCCTGGGCCCAATCCCTGGGGTATGTTTTAACACTAATGAATAGAAAAGTTCTTTGTTGTCCATGAATATGGCCCTATTTTTTTCGCTACTTATGTGTATGTTAAATACTTGATGTTTAGGGTTTAAGAGTTTAAGGTCATCTTGAAACCTTTTTGATAACTTACGTGTTGTCACAATGTATAAAAAGTCAATTATCAATGCAACAATAACTTTGCACTCACCAGTTTTACAAGGAGGATTTTAATGGGTGGTGAAGTTTTGCACAGGTGTTTAGGTTTGACAATTCCTTGGGGAATTTTGACCTTTGTTTTTGGAATTTTTAGTGGAGGTCTTTTAATTTCTCTTTTCTCCATGTTGTTGGGAAAAATAAAGAAGATCAAATTTTATGAAAAACTCTCTATTCAAATGCTCAGAATGAGCTTTTTCTCCTTTGTTCTATTTTTAATATTAGATGTTTCATTTATTTATTCCTTAATCTATGTTTTTAAACTGGAATTGCAATTTGAACAAATAAAAGAATTATTTTTACAAAACCTTTTTATACAAATTGATGTTTACTTAATAGTTGGAGCCATTTTTTTGTTAATTATTTTATATTTATTGAAAAACAGTCTTAAAAAATATAGTGGAATTTTCATATTAATTTTAGCAATTATAAATATTTTGTTATGGACTGGAATATACGCATCAGTAATGTTTAAGTTTTACTATTTTAAGAGCAATGCATTAAATTTTAATTTAGAAATTAATAATCTATTAATTCCAAAAGATATATATCCAGTGTTAATATTCTGGTCATACTTTTTTCTCTCTATTGGTGCTGCATCTCTATATGGGACTTTTTATCTAATGATCAGGAGAAATAGAGATGATTTTGGAAGGGATTATTATAAATTTTCCATTCCCGCGTGTGCTAGATGGTCATATGGTCTGATATTCTTTCTGATAATTTTAATTTTTAAAGATTTTTTAGTTTTTGGTAATTTTAAACAGTTTCCTTTGATGGTCTGGGAGATATTAGGGGGAATATCTTTAGTGGTCCTTTTGGTATTCATTTTAAATCACAGACTAATAAGAAGCGACCATCCAATAAGACTTAAAGAAATTATGCTCCTAAACCCTATTCTTGGTGTTATAATAAATGTGTTGTTCGTGATTAGTAGTTCGTGATTCGTGACTCGTGATTAGGGAATAGGAGTTATGAGATACAAACAATTTCTATTCACAAATTACAAGTCACGAAGCACAGGTCACTAAACTGGAGAATTGTGCTAAAAAAATGGGTAGTTTTGTTTACATCCCTTCCTTTGTTTCAATATATGCAGATCTAACAATATTTCTATTTTTTTGACAAGCTTTATTGACTTTGTGATATAATTGACTGTTAAAGGACAAGTAATTAATGGTTAAGTGATAGGGTTATTGTTGTTGACAAAGATTATTACGCCAGGTAAATTTGTAAAAATAACTGTCAATAATTGGAGTGATTATGCTAAAAGAATTAGTGGAAAAAATATGTAGGAGGGAGAAGATATCTTCTAGCGAACTTGTGCCCTTAATTGATTTAGATAATCCTTATGATCTTTTTTTTGGAGCAACAAAGATCAGGGAACACTTTAAGGGAAATAAGGTATTTACCTGTTCAATTATTAATGCAAAATCAGGTATGTGTTCAGAAGATTGTGCTTTTTGCGCCCAGTCTAAGTATCATAATACCAATATTTCTGTATATCCCCTTTTATCAAAGCATGAGCTGGTGGAAAAAGGGATGTATATGGCCAGTATGGGGGCAAATAAATTTTCCTTTGTGACAAGTGGTAAAAAACTTTCCAAAAAAGAGATAGATACAATATGTGAAGCAGCCTTTTTGTTGAGAGAAAAGACAGACTTAAAACTTTGCGCATCCCTTGGGATCCTGGATAAAGACTCAGCTGTGTCAATTAAACAGGCAGGAATTAGTAGATATCACCACAACTTAGAGACTGCACGGTCTTTTTTTAAAAACATATGTACCACCCATGATTATGATGAAGATGTTATGACCATAAAGGTGGCAAGAAAGGCTGGGCTTGAGGTATGTAGCGGAGGGATTATGGGCCTTGGAGAAGAGTTTTCCCACAGGCTGGAGTTGGCAGAATTTTTAAGCCACTTGGATGTAGACTCCATTCCAATAAATTTTTTAAATCCCATAAAAGGGACAAAACTTCAAAACATGCCCATTTTACCTCCCTTGGAAGCCCTTATGTGTATTGCAATCTTTAGATTTTTAAATCCAGAAAAAGACATTACCATATGTGGAGGCAGGGAAGTTTGTCTTGGAGATTTCCAGTCCTGGATATTTTTGGCTGGTGCAAATGGTATTATGATAGGCAATTATCTAACAACATTGGGTAGAGATATAAATGATGACCTTAAAATGATTAAACAACTAAACCTTGAGCTCTGTTAATGGATAAAATTTCTGGAAAATTTTATTTTGATCCAAATATGGAAATATTTAAGACCCATTTCCCAGGCCATCCAGTAGTTCCTGGTTCAATGATTGTGGATAAATTTATATCGCATCTAAGAGATATCAAGGCCAACTCATTTAAAAAAATAAAGATTAGAAATTTTAAGTTCCTTAAGTTTATTTCGCCTGGCGAATATTCTTTTATAATTGAACAAAAAAAAGATCTGTATAAATGTATGTTGTTTGAATCTCAATTTTTAGTTGCCACAGGAGAGATCGCAATTGAATTTCTTTAACAAGGGAAAAAATTGTATAATATTAGGTGGTAGTTCTGAAATTGGAATTTCTCTTGCTAAAAGACTTTTAAAAGAAAATTTAAATCCAATAGTTACATATTCATCAGAGATAGGATTAAAAAAAATAAAGGATAATTTAAATAAAGATATCAAGGTATATAAACTAGATTTGGCTTCTCTAGATTCAATATATGACTTTTTATCAAAGATTGATTTTCAGATTTCATATCTTGTTGATTTATCCCATACAAATATAGAAAAACTATTTGCATCATTAAAAGATGAAGAAATTCATTCCTATTATACAACTAATGTGATAAATAGAATTATTTTAGTGAAAAATATTGTCAGAAATATGTTAGTTCAAAAACAGGGAAGGCTTGTATATATCTCATCTACTGCAGCATATATTCCCAATAAAGGACAGGGAATATATAGCTCATCTAAGTTAGCTATAGAATCAATATACAAAATTATTGGGATAGAGATGTATAAAAAAGGTATATCTACAGTTATTTTAAGACCTGGATATATAAATACAGGTAGAGCTAAAAAATTTATAGAAACGAGAAAAGATATAGAGCCATATGTTTTAGATGTAGAAGATATTGTTAATGCAATCTTGTATTTTTTAAAAGATAATGGTCGTATTTTTAATGCAAGAGAGATTACTTTAGATAGAGGATTTTTTGCTAAAAAAGATTTCTGAAGGAGAGAATATATGGATATTGAAGCTTCTTTAAAAGAGATCATTGGAGAGATTATGGATATTGATCCTGAAAATATTCATCCTGATACCTATTTGATCCGGGATCTAAATATGGAATCCATTGATCTCTTAGAATTGGGGGTCTCAATAAACCACACTTTTAAAATAGAGGTGGATGAAGACATAGCCTTTTTAAAAGACTTGAGATTTAATCTGGATAAATTAAAAAATAATTCTAATTTGCAAGGTAAATCCCTTTTAAAGATATATCCTCACCTGGCTATAGATAGGGCTGAAGAGATATTACAGGATTTAGATAATGGTCCAGTGTTAAAGTTTAAAGATGTGGTCTCATATATAGAATTTATGAAAAATAAAGGTTAATTAAATCTTTTTATGCGTGTTGTAATCACTGGTATTGGTCTAATTAGTTCTCTGGGAAATAGTGAACAGGAAGTTGTAAGATCAATTTTGACTGATAAAGTTAATTTTTTATGTTCTGAAATTGACCCAGAATTGGTAGTTTGTCCTGTTCAAGATTTTGATTTTAAAGAGTATATTGAATCGTATAAATATTTTAGGTATTTGCCAAAAAGTTGGCAATATGGAATTTGTGCTGCAAAACTGGCAATTATATCAGCTGGTTTGTCAGATGAAGATCTAAAAAACAGTGGGCTTTTTGTGGGTGTAGGGCCTAATATGGAGGCAATTAACGAAAATATTGGAGATAAGGCCCTTGGCCTTGTATCTGTCCTTCCCAATACCCTTTGTTTTTGCATATCCCATCTATTTGGGATACACGGTGAAAATCTCACAATACAAAATGCATGCGCAAGTTCCCTACAGGCCATAGGAGAAGGTTTTTACAGGATAAATCAAGGCCTAATTAAAGTGGCTCTATGTGGGGGCTCAGATAGTAGATTGGGCAAAATAGGCCTTAAATTGTATAAAAATGCAAGGGTGCTTCTAAGATTAGACAAAAATATTGAGCCTGATAAAACATATGCCCCTTTTGATAAGAAAAATCAGGGGTTTGTCCCTGGAGAAGGTGGGGCTTTTTTGGTTTTGGAAGAGATGGGCCATGCAAAAAAAAGGGGGGCTAAAATTTTGGGAGAGGTGGTTGGTTATTCTTCTAGTTTGGATGGATTAAATCCTACAGCTCCAGATAAAAAGGCTATTTGGGCAAAAAAATGTGTTAAAAGGGCATTAGAGTCAGCTCATTTGCACAATTCAGATGTTGAGGTTATATTTGCCCATGGCACAGGAACACCATTAAATGACCTTATGGAGATAAATTTAATAAAACAACTATTTCCAAATAATCCCTTTGTATGTTCCTTAAAGTCATGGATCGGGCATCTTGCAGCATCATGTGGGGCTGCGGAAATAGCGCTAGGTATATTTTGTCTAAGAAATACAATTGTCCCAAAGGTCAGAAACTTAAAGGGTCCACGGGATAAAGGTCTTAATTTTGTTTTTAAAAATTTAAGAGAAAAATTAAATATTGCTATATTTGAATCCTTTGGATTCGGCGGACAAAATGCAGCCATAACTTTAAAGATCATGAGATGAAACTCTTAAAGATCATTTTTATTAATAGAGAAAAAATTTCCCTAAAGTGTAAAATTGAGAGCAAAGGTTATTGGCCAGGAGTTGAAGCAATAGCTCAATCCTGTGGCCTTCATCTTCGGTATTTGCACGGTTTTAAAAAGCATGTTTTTCTTGCAAAGTTGGGGAAACTTGAGTTAGCTAATAAACACCTTTTAGGGAAATTTCTAGTTAGATCCAGGCTAATCTCAATTACTAAGTCTTCAGCAAAATACCAGGGTTTTTTATGTGATATAAATGATTCTAATAAATACGTCATGGGAGAGTTTTTGCTTACCTGCACCAATTTTTCAGAAGATTTTAAATATCAATTAATTGTTCCACATTTTAAGGGGCTTTTTGAATGTTTGATGAATACAGAAGATTATTAAGGGTTCAGAGAGATTCTCATCTTTTTAGGGAACCACAGGTAATTTTTAACAGGCAGGGGAAGTATGTTGATTCTGGCAATAAACGCCTAATAAACTTTGCTTCAAATGACTATTTAGGGCTTTGTTCAGATAAAAAGATAAAACAGATCTTTTCAAAAAATTTTCAAAAATATCCCACTTCATCTTCATCTTCCAGAGTTGTATGTGGTAATTATTCAGTGGTACTCCAGGCAGAAAAAAATTTTGCTGATTTTTTTGGATATGAAGATTGCCTCTTTTTTCAATCAGGCTTTCAGGCAAATCTTGCACTAATGTCAACTATTTTCTTAAAAGGTCAAAATGTCTTAGCAGATAAGCACATCCATGCCAGCAGTATAATGGGACTAAAATTGGGTGGTGTCCATTTTAAGACATACAACCACAATAAGATAAGCCACTTAAGGAAAAGATTGGATAAACTTAATGGAAGATTTTGCTGGGTGATTACTGAGTCGCTTTTTTCAATGGATGGAGATCTGCTGGATTGGGATAATTTTTTTAAATTAAAAGACGAGGTTGGTTTTTTTAGTGTAGTTGACGAGGCCCATTCTCTAGGGGCAATGGGAAAAGATGGGAGGGGGATTACCACAGGAAGGTCAGACATTGTGGTAGGGACATTTACCAAGGCCTTTGGATTTTTTGGTGCGTTTATACTTTTTCCATCTATATTTAAAGAATATATGTTTAATTTTGCTGCTCCACTTATATATTCAACTGCACTTCCCCCTGCCCATGCTGCATGTGCAATGGATATTCTGGATGTAGTAAAAGAGCTGGAAGACAGACGATGGTACTTACAGGAACTCTCTCTATTTGCCCGAGAACACTTAAAAGCAGCGGGTATTTCGTTTGTGGGAGAAAGCTATATCTTAAGTATTAAAATAGGAGATGAAGCCCTTGCACAAGATATTTCAAAAGAACTCTTTAATAGAGGCTATATGGTGTTTTATTCAAGGTATCCAACTGTGCCTTTGGGAAAATCCATATTGAGGCTAAGTCTTTGTTATTTTCATACAGAGAAAGATATAGATAAATTTATAAAAAATCTCCAAGATGTATTATTTAAATATGGGATTTTAAAATGAATTATATATTTGTTACAGGTACTGACACTGGTGTTGGCAAGACAGTAATTTCTTTTTTACTTATGGATTATTTTTCTAAAAAGAATAAAAATGCAATTTATCTAAAATTAATACAAACTGGTTGTGATGATTTATTTCACAAAGACTCAGATGCATATTTTGTCTATAAAAATCTTCTAGGAGATGTTGATAGAAAATTTTTAGCTGATAAAATTTGCTATTTATTTAAAAATCCAAAGGCCCCATATTTTGCCGCCATAGATGAAAATAAAGAAATAGATATTGATTATTTGCAAAACTGGGTGAATAAAAGATCTAAAGGTTATGATAATGTAATTATAGAGGGCGCTGGTGGTTTAATGGTGCCTATATGGAAGGATTTTTTTGTGGTTGATTTTATAAAACTCATAAAAGCTAAAGTAATATTAGTTGGACGTCCATGTTTAGGCACTATTAATCATACCCTTCTATCAATTGAGGCATTAAAAAATAGAAATATCCCCATAAAGGCTGTAATATTATCAATGAAAGAACAAGAAGATAAAGAATTAATAGAACAGAATATAAAGGCTATTTACGATTACTCAAAGATAAAGGTTTTTTTAATTGAAGAGATTAAAGACCCCATCACAGATTCAAGAAAATATTTTGATATAATGGAGCAAATAGAATGGTAAAAAAGGGGCCCATATGGGCCCTTTTTTTTAACTTGCAAATGCCTTTTCAAAGTTTGGAACTACCTGTTTTTTTCTGGACATAACACCGTCGAGCCATATCCTATCCCCTTCAGGGGCCTTTCCAAAAGCCTTTTCAACAATAGAAGGATCATCAGATGCAATGAGCATAAGGGAGCCTTCCTTCATAATATCAGTGAGGAGCAAAAATACGCTGTGATATCCACCTTCTTGTTTTAGCTTCTTTATGTCTTCAGCGAGCTGTTCTTTTACTGGGTCTAAGATTGATAGATCAACAACCTCAAGCTGTCCAATTCCCACTTTGTTGCCGCTCATATCAAAATCTTTGTAGTCTCTCTTTACCAGGTCTCTAATTGGTGTGCCCTCTACAGCGGACTTAACCTTGAACATCTCAAGACCAAGGGCCTGTAAATCATCTATGCCAGCGATCTTTGCAAGTGCTTCTGCTGCTTCTTTATCCTTGTCTGTGCATGTTGCTGATTTAAAGATAACAGTATCACTTAAAATTGCACATGCCATTATTCCTGCAATATCTTTTGGAATCTCAACGCCAAAGAAATCATACATATTTTTTAGTACGGTGCATGTGCAGCCAACTGGCCATGTCCAAACTTCCACGGGATTTGGAGTGGTTACATCTCCCACCTTGTGGTGATCAACTATGCCCAGGATCTCTGCCTTGTCCAGGTTATCAAGGGATTGAGAGATGTCAGAATGGTCCACTAAAATAACCTGTTTTCCTGTTCCATCTGTCATTATTTCTGGTGCTTTTACTCCGAACTTTTCCAGTACGAATTTGCTCTCGTTGTTGAGTTCTCCCTGGGCTACTGGCACGCATTCTAATCCCAACTTGCTTTTGAGATCTGCCAGGGCAATTGCTGCGCAAACAGAATCTGTATCTGGGCTTTTGTGACCTACTACATAGACTGCCATATCTACCTCCTCATAATTTTTTTGTGAATTTATGTTTGTTTCCATAGACAAGACTTTGTGAAAAGTAGCACAAGTTTTTTCAATTGCCAAGTCTTAAGATATGCCTTTTATTTTTTTTGTTGATTTTATCTTATTTATTATATAATGAGTTCAGCATTAAAATTGATAAGAAAAAATTAGAAGTGAGGAGAGAGAAAAGTGTTGACCTCAGAAGATTTAAAATATTTTAGGAATCAGTTGGAAAAAATGTTGGAAGAGATAGAGCAAAAGGGAAAACAAACAATAGAAGAGATGGTGGATTCCTCTTCAAGCTATCCTGATCCTGCTGACAGGGCATCTGTTGAATCAGAGCAGTTTTTTGCCCTGCGTCTTAGGGATAGAGAGAGAAAACTCAGGAAAAAGATCCTTGAGGCAATAGAAAGAATTGACAATGGTACCTATGGAATTTGTGAAGCATGCGGTGGTGAAATCAGTATTCCCCGTCTAAAAGCAAGACCTGTGACTACCCTTTGTATTGAGTGTAAGAGTAAACAGGAAGAAGAAGAAAGATTGCGCAAAGGAAGGTAAGAAAAGGTTTTTTTATAATTTAGAATGGATGCTAATTTTTTTAGATTTTTAGTAAAAGATGGGCTTAAGTTTTTAAAATCTGCCAGGATAGAAAAGATATACAATCCTGTAAACAAACTGTGGACATTTAAACTCTCCTCTAAAGTACACTTAATATTCTTTTATGATGCAAAGGATAATTTTTTGTTCTTTTCCAAGAACAAGCCTGAAAATCCTATAAAACCTTCTCCTGAAGTCTCCTGGTGGCGAAAAAGGGTCTCAAATTTCTGGATAAGCGATGTATCTTATGACTGGTCCAATCGTCAATTATCTCTAAAAACAGAACATAGTTCATCTGACATTAGGTGGATCTTATTGGATTTAAGGTCTGGACTTAACTTACTGTCCAAAAATCCAATTGAACAAAGAGATATTACATGGCCTCCTTTAGAGGAAATTTTGACAAATAGGGATATTTATAAGATTTATCCACATATAACCTCACCCCTAAGATATTCCCTGCTTAAGTTAAAAGATGTCTCTAAACAGAAGTTTTGGTATTCCAGGCTCATATCTGGTGAAATAGATAAATTTTATGTGTACGAGGGTGTCAAAAATAAAGGGTTGGTGCTGTCCCTTTGGCCCATTGAAGAGACTGAATATGAAAAAGAATTAGTGTTTGACTCTCCCCTTGATGCAGCAGAATATTATGGATGGCATGTTATAGACAAACAAAAAAATAGTGGCTCTTCAAATAAAAAGAAGAAGAGGTTAGAAAAAAGGCTAAAAAAAGAGAGGGAAAAGTTAGAGAAATGGATCTCTTTGGAAAATAAGGCTCAAATTATAAAAGAAAATTTGCACAAGATAGATCCCAATGCACATCTTCCCAATATAACCTTTACAATGTCTGATGGAACAAAGCTACAGATTGACCTTGATCCAGCACTAAGTGTCAAAGAAAATATGGAATATATGTTTCAGATGGCCAAAAAAGGGAAAAAAGGACTTATGTCCCTATTAAGAAGGGAAGAGCAAATAGACTTATCTACTGGAAATATAAATAAATCATTCCATGTCCTGGAACCAAGGTCAGAAAAATATATAAAAAATATTAGCCTGCCAGCTAGATTTGCCAAATTAAAAGTGAAGGTATATAAAAGTAGCGATGGTTTTTTGATTGTAAGGGGGAAAAACAAAGAGGCCAATCACAAACTCTTAAGTACAGGGGCAAGGGCGCATGATTTGTGGTTTCACGCATTAAGTGGACCTGGAGCCCATGTGATTGTTGTCAGAGATAATCCCAAAAAGGAAGTCCCTGAAGCCACCTTAAAACAGGCCGCCATTATAGCAGGACTTGCAAGTTATCAAAAAGAAAGTGACTATGCAGAAGTAATTGGCACAGAAGTGAGATATGTAAAAAAGAAAAAAGGGATGGGATTAGGTGAAGTTGATGTAACGAAGGTCTTATATTCCTATAGAATAAAATTAGACTCCTCTATTGAAGAGGAGTTGAGGATTTTTTAAATGCAACATAGTAGTATTAATAAAAAAAATGTGAGAAGGGTCAGTTATCTCAGGATAAGTGTAACTGATAGATGCAACCTAAGATGTATCTACTGTTCTCCTGTTAGAAATTTTAAATTTTTTTCACATAAAGAAATCTTGACATTTGAAGAAATTGTAAGGCTAGTTAGAATTGGTTTAATGCTTGGGATAGAAAAGGTTAGGCTAACAGGGGGTGAGCCTTTTGTTAGGCGCAATTTTTTAAAACTTTTAGAACTTTTGTTGAATACCTTTCCAGATTTGGATCTTAGGATAACTACCAATGGAACACTCCTTACAAAGGATACAATTTTGAGTTTGAAAAAAATAGGTATAAAGGCAATAAATGTATCTCTGGATACATTTGATAGAAAAAAATTTTTTAAAATAACAGGAATGGATCTCCATCACAGGGTTATTAATGCTATTTATGATTTAATAGATGCTGAGATTATGACAAAGATAAATATAGTAGCTTTGAAAAATATAAACCAGGATGAGGTGTTGAAGTTTGCAAAATTTGCATATGAAAATCCCGTTCACGTGAGATTTATTGAATTTATGGATCTATCAATGTCTAAAGATCAGATGGGTACATATTTTTATTCTGCAAATGATATTTTGTCTGTTATAAAAAAAGAATATTCTTTAATTAAATATGAACCTAAAGAAAATGCAAAAGGGCCAGCAAGGATGTATAAAATTCAGGGAGGGTTAGGTAAAATAGGCATAATTTCTCCCCTTTCTAATCATTTTTGTCATACATGCAATAGGTTTAGGATTACAGCTAATGGCAAATTAAGGACATGCCTTTTTGCTGAGAAGGACTATGACTTAAAACCCATTTTAAGAAATCCTAAATTGGGAGATAGATTTTTGTATAGAATAATGAAAAATGCTATGGCCAGAAAGCCCCTAGGGAGTAAATTATTATCCAAACAAGGTAATGGAATACAAGGGATGTATGTAGTTGGAGGATGATTTTTAGATTTTATTCATAAGTATCAATATTCCTATTATCAAAAATGAAATACCAGAGATCTTTTTTATAATGTGTTCAGGTACAAATGATGCAAATGCATCTGAAATTAATACGCCTAAAAAAGTAACTAAAACTAGTGCCAAAGAAGCAGATAAAAACACTGTCCACATCTTGTGTGATTTGGCTGTCATGACCATGGCAGTTAGCTGGGTCTTGTCGCCAAGCTCAGCTAAAAATACTATCCAGAAGGTGGTTATAAAGAGTTTCCAGTCCATTGAAAGGTCCTCCCTAATAAAATTTTTTTTAGTATAGAAAAAAATATGAGTTACGTAAAATATTAAATTTGAGGAGGAATTATATAGGGTGATAAATAGAGAACTTGAATTTAAAGATTTCATACTGGCTCAACAACTTTTTGGTCCCCAGGAAAACTATCTCAAATTTTTGACAAAGAGGCTTGGGGTAGAAATATCGTCCAGGGGAAATAAGTTGTTTTTGTCTTCAGAGAGTCGGGAAAAGGTGGATATTGCGTGTAATTTTTTAATACAGATGTATGAGCTCTTAAGACATGGTTTTACAGTCCATCCCCCTGACTTTGACTATGCCCTAACTTATCTTGAAAATTATCCCAGTGCAGATTTAGGCAAACTCTTTAAAGAGAAGTTTTTTGCTATTTCTCCTAAAAAAACTATCTCTCCTAAAACTATTGTTCAAAAAGAGTATTTAGATGCAATCAGAGATAGTGAAGTTGTTTTTGCAATAGGGCCTGCGGGAACAGGAAAGACATATCTTGCAGTGGCTATGGCAGTATCCTTTTTGTTGCAAAAAAAAGTAAAGAGACTTATCTTAACCAGACCAGCGCTTGAGGCAGGGGAAAAACTTGGATTTTTGCCAGGGGATATACTTGAAAAAGTAAATCCATATCTACGACCCCTATACGATGCACTCCACGATATGTTGGATTTTAAAAAGGTTCAGGAACTGATGGATAGTGGAGTCATTGAGGTTGCTCCCCTTGCCTTTATGAGGGGCAGGACATTAAATAGAGCATTTATTATTTTAGACGAGGCCCAGAATACCACATCAGAACAAATGAAGATGTTTTTAACAAGGCTGGGTTATGGATCAAGGGCAATTATTACAGGTGATGTTACTCAAATAGATTTACCAATAGATAAAACCTCAGGTCTTATAGAGGCTGAAAAGGTGCTAAAAAATATTAAGGGAATAAGATTTATTTATTTTTCCAAAAAAGATGTGATAAGACATAAGCTGGTTGGTGAAATAATCGATGCCTATGAGAGATATCAGAATAAAAATAATTCCTGATTATAATAAAATCATCCCATTTTTGCTGGATATGAGAAATTTAAAAAAATGTATTAAAAGGATTTGTGAATTTATTGATGCCAAGGGTTATTTAGAGGTCAAATTGACAAAAGATGCGGAGATTGAAAAATTAAATAAAGATTTTTTAAAATTAGAAGGTCCAACTAATGTTTTGAGTTTTCCAGGGGATGAACAAGATTTTTTAGGGAGTATTTGTGTCTCAATTGATGCAATTAAAAGAGAAGCTGATTTGTATATGCAGAATCCAAAAAAATATTTTTATAGAATGATTATACATGGCGTACTGCACCTTTGTGGTTTTGAACATGGTGATGTTATGTATAATACAACAGATTCAATACTAGCTCATATCAAAGGTGAAGGATGTATATAAGTTAAGGAGAATATCATGAAGCATTTTTTAACCATTAAAGATCTTCCAAGGGAAAAGATTTATGACCTATTAGACAGGGCATTGTGGATAAAGAAACAAAGGGCCAAGATGTCTATATTAAATGGTTGTTGTGGTGTAATGATCTTTGAAAAACCATCTACTAGAACCAGGATATCATTTGAAATAGCAGTGAAGGAACTTGGCGGATACACATTGTTTATGACTCCACAAGATTCACAACTTGGTAGAGGGGAGCCTATTAAAGATACTGCAAGGGTTATCTCAAGATATGCACACCTTATGATTGTAAGGACATTTGGACAGGAAAAACTAGAAGAATTGGCCAGATATTCTTCTGTACCTGTTGTAAATGCCTTAAGTGATTTATATCATCCGTGTCAGGTTATGAGTGATTTGCTTACAATTTTTGAGAGAACAAATGATTTTTCAAAATTAAAGATTGCATGGATTGGCGATGGAAACAACATGGCACATTCATGGATAAATGCAGCTATGTATCTTCCATTTGAGTTATATGTATCTACTCCCAAAGGATATGAACCAAGAAAAGAAATATTAGATGAAGCTATTTTAAATGGTGCAAAAATAAAGTTTACATATAATCCAATAGAAGCTGCAAAAGATGCAGATTTTATAAACACAGATGTGTGGGCGTCCATGGGAATGGAAGAGGATAAGGAAAAAAGAGTAAAGGCCTTTTTACCATATCAGATAAATGAGACTCTTCTTTCTTATGCCAAGAAAGACGTAAAAGTAATGCACTGTTTACCTGCTCACAGGGGCGAAGAAATTACTGAAGATATTATTGAAAGTGAAAGATCCATTGTATGGGATCAGGCAGAAAATAGGTTGCATATGCAAAAGGCAATCTTAGAGTGGATTTTTTCTTAAGTTGGTTAATAACTGGGGATAAAAAATATATTCGGAGGATGTATGGAGAAAGTTAAAAAAGTAGTTTTGGCATATTCTGGAGGACTTGATACATCTGTTATTTTAAAATGGATAAAAAACACTTACAATTGTGAGGTAATAACTTTTACTGCTGATTTAGGTCAAGGTGAAGAGCTTAAGGGAATAGAAGAAAAGGCAATAAAAACTGGAGCGCAAAAGGCCTATGTGGTTGACTTAAAAGAGGAATTTGCAAAGGAATATGTTTTTCCTGCATTTAGGGCAGGGGCAATATATGAAGGTAGGTATCTTCTTGGCACCTCTTTGGCCAGACCCCTTATTGCTAAGAAAATGGTTGAAATTGCAAAACAAGAAAATGCAGACGCAGTTGCCCACGGAGCAACAGGAAAGGGAAATGATCAGGTAAGGTTTGAGTTATCAGTTATGGCCTTATCTAGTGACCTTAAAATTATAGCTCCCTGGAGGGAATGGAATTTAAGGTCTAGAACTGATCTTATAAATTATGCAAAGGAAAATGGAATTGAAGTTCCAGTAACCAAGGAAAAACCATACAGTTGTGATAGAAATCTTTTACATCTTAGTTTTGAAGGGGGTGAACTAGAAGATCCATGGAAAGAAGGGTCAAAGCACACATATCTTTTAACTACTCCACCAGAAGAGGCCCCTGATAAACCTGAAATCATTCATTTAGATTTTGAGAAAGGAGACCCTGTAGCAATAAATGGTGAACCATATTCTCCTGCCCAGCTTATCTTAAGATTAAATGAAATCGCTGGAAAACATGGTATTGGCAGGATTGATATGGTGGAAAATAGATTCGTTGGTATGAAGTCTCGGGGTATATATGAAACCCCTGGGGGTACAGTAATTTATACTGCTCATAGGGATTTAGAGGGAATTTGTTTAGATAGAGAAGTTATGCATATAAGAGATACACTTATTCCCAGATATTCTGAGATGATTTATTATGGTTTTTGGTTCTCTCCAGAAAGGGAGGCTTTACAGGCCTTTTTTGACAAAACACAGGAAAAAGTTACAGGAACTGTAAAATTAAAGTTGTATAAGGGTGGAGTTTATCCAATTGGCAGAAAGTCTCCAAATTCTCTATATAATCCAGAGCTAGTTACTTTTGAACAAGATGAGATATATAATCAGCAGGATGCAACAGGATTTATAAGGCTCCAGGGACTTAGATTAATGGCCAGATATGGGCTTTTTAAATAAAAGGGGATAATAATTTTATGTGGAAGGGAAGGTTTAAACAAGATATTGATAAGCTTGTTCTTGATTTTAGTGCATCTATTGATATAGATAAACACTTTGCTGAGTTTGATATAAAGGGTTCCATTACTCACGCCAAGATGCTAATGAAACAGGGGATTTTAACCAAGGAGGAAGGAGATAAGATTATAAGCGGGCTTATAAAGATTAAGGAAGAGATTAAAAAGGGAGAATTCCCCTGGAGACAAGAACTAGAGGATGTGCATTTAAATATAGAGATGAGACTTACAGAACTAGTTGGTGATGTTGGGAAAAAATTACATACTGCTCGCAGTAGAAACGATCAGGTGGCCCTAGATTTTAGACTTTTTGTGTCCAGCAGGTTATTATTTTGGAAAGAGGCCCTGCTTGAGTTAATTGGTGTGTTTTTAAAAAGGGCAGAGGAAAATATTTATGTTATAATGCCAGGATATACCCATCTGCAGCCTGCTCAGCCAATATCCCTTGCTCATCACATCCTTGCATATGTAGAGATGTTTAAAAGAGATGTTCAGAGGATAGAGGAGGTGAAAAAAAGGGTTGATGTCTCTCCCCTTGGTGCAGCAGCCCTGGCTGGTACCACCCATGAAATTGATCCTGATTTTGTGGCAAAGGAACTGGGGTTAAATGCCCGTTTTTCAAATAGTTTAGATGCGGTGTCGGACAGAGATTTTGTCATTGAAGCACTTTTTGTTGGTGCGGTAATAATGATGCATTTATCCAGACTTTGTGAAGAAATAATCCTTTGGGCAAATCCCTGTTTTGGTTTTGTGTCTCTGCCAGATGAGTTTGCTACAGGCTCATCAATTATGCCCCAGAAAAAGAATCCAGATATTTGTGAGCTTATTAGGGGGAAAAGTGCAAGGAGCTTTGGAAATCTCTTTTCTCTGCTTGGTTTAATGAAATCTCTGCCCCTTGCTTATAATAGGGATATGCAGGAGGATAAGCAGCCGTTTTTAGATACTGATAAGATAGTTTCAATGTCCCTTGTTGTTATGGCAAGGATGTTTGATAAAATAGTTTTTAATCCAGAAAATATGAAACAGGCCTTAAATAAAGGATTTTTAAATGCAACAGAGCTTGCTGATTATTTAGTTGTAAAAGGTGTGCCATTTAGGGAAGCACACCATATAACTGGCTCATTGGTAGCATATGCAGAAGAAAAAAATAAAACTTTAGAAGAATTGTCAGTTGAAGAGTTTAGAAAATTTTCTAGCCTAATAGACAAGGATGTATATAATGTCCTTGACTATAAAAATGCTGTTGCAAGGCGCAAGATATTTGGTGCAACTGGGTTTGAGTCTGTAGAGGCGCAAATAGAGAAGGGTAAGAGATGGCTTACAGATAAAAAAAATGGCGGAAGCGTATAGGAGTCGAACCTACCGGCGACCTCTCGGCCGCCCACTGGATTTGAAGTCCAGGCGCCACACCGGTGACGTAACGCTTCCGCTCGAGAAAAATTATTTAACTACTTTTAGTAAAAATGTAAATACTATATTTTGCACTATGGATTGATTTTTGACATAGATAGTTTTAAATAAAGATAGTTTTAAATGTAGTTTAAAATAAGGAGGATTTCAGCTTGAACAACTTTGGGAAAAATTTAGTTGTCTGGATAATAATATCTTTAGTTCTAGTGGCATTATTTAATATGTTTAATAAACCCATGACACCACAAATGAAGGTCACGTATTCACAGTTTGTGAAATTAGTGGAGCAAGGGGAAGTTGCTGGTGTGAGGATTGAAGGGGAAAAAGTGGTTGGGAAAATGATAAACAATAACTCTTTTGTTACATATATTCCAAACAATGATAATTCTCTAATTCCTCTTTTACTTAAAAATGGTGTGTCAGTAGATGTTAAGCCAAAGGAGGATTCCCCCTGGTATATAACCCTTTTGGTGTCATGGTTTCCAATGCTTTTGTTAATTGGAGTTTGGATATTTTTTATGAGACAGATGCAGGGGGGAGTCGGAGGTGGTAAGGCCTTTTCCTTTGGCAGGTCCAGGGCAAAACTTCTTTCAGATGAAAATAATAAGGTCACCTTTAAAGATGTAGCTGGAGTAGAAGAGGCCAAAGAAGAACTTCAAGAAGTTGTTGAATTTTTAAAAAATCCAAAGAAATTTACCAGGCTTGGTGGAAGGATCCCTAAAGGAGTACTCCTTGTAGGTCCCCC
Source organism: Desulfothermus sp. (assembly GCF_053993635.1). Lineage (NCBI taxonomy): Bacteria > Pseudomonadati > Thermodesulfobacteriota > Desulfovibrionia > Desulfovibrionales > Desulfothermaceae > Desulfothermus > Desulfothermus sp. The sequence goes on from NZ_JBMYBT010000135.1 coordinate 38,490, forward strand.
TGGAACTGGAAAGACCTTGCTCGCAAGGGCGGTTGCAGGAGAAGCAGGGGTACCATTTTTTTCTATATCTGGTTCTGATTTTGTGGAGATGTTTGTAGGAGTTGGTGCAGCCAGGGTAAGGGACCTTTTTATGCAGGGGAAAAAAAACGCACCTTGCCTTATATTTATTGATGAAATAGATGCAGTTGGCAGACAGCGCGGAGCAGGTTTAGGTGGAGGTCATGATGAGAGGGAACAAACCCTGAACCAGTTGTTAGTTGAAATGGATGGTTTTGAGACCAATGAAGGGGTTATTTTAATAGCTGCTACTAATAGACCAGATGTCTTAGACCCCGCACTCTTAAGACCTGGCAGGTTTGACAGGCAAGTGGTAGTCCCAAATCCAGATCTCAGGGGCAGGTTGGAAATATTAAAGATTTATGCAAAAAAGGTTGCCATGTCTGAAGACGTTGATTTAGAAGTCCTGGCCAGGGGAACCCCTGGTTTTTCTGGTGCGGATCTGGAGAATATGGTAAATGAAGCTGCTTTGATTGCTGCTAAGAAGAATAAGGACAAGATAGAAATGGAAGACCTTGAAGAGGCCAAAGACAAAGTGCTCATGGGAAAAGAGAGAAGGAGCGTTATCTTAAGTGAAGAAGAAAAAAAGATTACTGCATACCATGAAGCAGGACATGCAGTGGTGGCAAAAGTCCTTCCAAATGCAGATCCTGTACATAAAGTCTCTATTATCCCCAGAGGCCAGGCCTTAGGCGTAACAATGCAGCTTCCGTTAGACGATCGTCACAACTATACAAAGGCGTATTTAGAAGATACGCTGGCAGTTCTTATGGGCGGTAGGGTATCTGAAGAGATGTTTTTAAATGAAATGACCACGGGCGCATCCAATGATTTAGATAGGGCTACAAAGATGGCAAGGAGGATGGTGTGCGAGTGGGGTATGAGCGAGACTTTTGGCTCAATTGCCCTGGGAGAAAATGGTCAGGAGGTATTTTTAGGAAGGGAACTTGTACAGCACAAACACTATAGTGAAGAAACAGCGAGATTAATAGACAGGGAAGTTATTAAAATACTCAAACAGGCATATGATAAGGCCAAACACATACTGAA
>NZ_JBMYBT010000136.1:0-20560 GCF_053993635.1 Desulfothermus sp.
GAGAAGTACAGTTTGTGCTCTTTTGGTTCTGTGATATATTTTTTCTCCCAATATACTTGATAAACCAATGCAAATGCCTGCTCTAATTCCTCCTTTGTTTCAGCAAATTTTATTGCAGGTTTTTCCAGATCTTCTAAATCAAACCTTTTAAGACCTGAATATTTAATCCTTAAAGTCCTACGTCTCTCTATACCCTTATCATAGAAGTCAGATACATTAAAATCTTCTTCTCTAAACATATTGTTTTCCCCTATTTTTTTCATTACCTACCTTTTCTACTATTAAAGAAATATATTATTCATATAGCAAACAGTATGTCAACTGCTATTACAGAACAATTGAATAAATTTTTTACCTAAAAAATTGACTTTTTCTTTGAAATTAACTAGTTTTTACAAACTAATACATTTTTACAGGCAAAATTTATGAATAAATACATCTACTATACCAATTATTCAAACAACAAAAAAGCGAAGAAAACTGTTTTAATAGCCATTGGATTTGTGATTGTACTAATAGGATGTTTTTTTATCTTCCAAAGAAATAAACACATCCTTAAACATCATCAAAAGAAAAATACCACTCCCCCCCAAGCCACATTAGCATCCAATAACCCTAAGACAGAAAAAATAATATCCATAAAAAAAAGAATAAAAAAAGGTGAAAATTTAGTTTCAATTTTACAAAATTACCTTAATGTCTCATATATAATATATTTAACAAAAAAAGCAAAGGAAATTTATCCATTAAATAGACTGGTAGTAGGGCAGCCGTATACACTCTATTTAAGAGACAGCAAGTTAATATCCTTTGAATATGAAATAAACGATTTGGAAAAAATTAAAATCAATTTTGACAAAGAAGATTTTCATATAGAGAAATTACCTATTAAATATGATGTTAAGACAACTATTGTTAAAAGTATAATTGAGTCGAGTCTATTTGAGGCTGTTGAAAAAGCCAATGAAGGTGACTTGCTCGCATTAAAATTATCAGAAATTTTTGCATGGGATATAGACTTTATCAGGGATATAAGAAAGGGCGACTCATTCAAATTAATAGTAGAAAAAAAATACAGAAATGGAAAATTTAAAGGATATGGAAGGATATTGGCTGCTGAATTTATAAATCAGGGAAGAGTGTACAATGCATTTTTATATACAACCACTTCAGGAAGGACTGACTATTTTGATGAAAATGGAGTACCCTTAAGAAAATCTTTTCTCAAGGCTCCCCTTAAATTTACGAGAATATCATCTAGGTTCACATACCACAGATTTCATCCTATCTTAAAAGTAGTAAGACCTCATTTAGGAATAGACTATGCAGCACCAAAAGGCACTCCAATAAAAACCGTTGCTGATGGCATTGTTATAAAAAAGGCATATGACAGAGCAGCTGGAAAATATGTAAAGATTAGGCATCCCAATGGATATGTAACTATATACAACCACATGTGTAGATTTGCTAAAGGGCTTAGGGTTGGAAAAAGGGTTTTTCAGGGAGAGGTAATTGGCTATGTTGGATCCACAGGATATGCAACAGGCCCCCATCTGGACTTTAGGGTTAAACACTATGGAAAATACATAAATCCTTTAAAAATTAAATCCACTCCCTTAAAACCCCTTCCAAAACGAGAATTGGCCTTATTTAAAGAAAAAATATCTCCCCTCCTTCTAGCGCTAAAAAGAGATAACATTAAACTACTAGTCTATAACAAAGACCCTAATCAAAAAATACGCGGGAATTAAGGGGTGTTTTGTTTACAAACAAAGATTCAATATTTGATTTAGATCTAACAGATATCTTGAGATCAGAGACTCCTAAACCCCTTTTTCTAGTCTTACCATAAAACCTGATACTGTTATCAATCAAACTATTTACCACAAAACCTGCCCTCACCCTAATTGGAACCATATCCTGGGTCCATCTCACCTCTACTAATCGACAAAAATCTTTTGTTACTGGATCTACAATCAAATTTCCTGTTTTTATCAATGTCTCTGTGAGAGAATTTGGCAGGATGCCACAAATTTTACAGAGATATTCTATATACGATGGATATAAAATCAAATAGTAATTCTCATCTACTTTGCAAGCAATGGACTTCCCAGGTACATTTAATATGTTGTTGTTTAAGTCATACCTTTTGGCCAATTCTTTTTGCACTAAATTAATTATACTTGAGTAGTCGATAAGTGGCGACATGTCTGTATTCCCATTATGTTAGTTAAACTATCGTCTAGATATTCAAAACTTGACCCCATTGATTTTATTTTTTATCTTCATAAAAAATTTGTCAATTACAAAAATAAAAAGGGATCCCAAAATGGAAATTACATGCCCACAATGTGGATTTTCCAAGGACATTCCTGAAGATAAAATTCCAGCTAATGCCCAAATTGCCACCTGCCCTAAGTGTAAACACAAATTTAAATTCAGGGACATTGAACAAAGCACAAAAGAAGAAACAAGAGAGGATATAGGTGCGGAAAATACCGAATCTGAGGACATCTGGGCAAGTCTTGAAAAACTTAACTCAGAAAATGAAAAATATTTCCTCTCTGAGTCTAGCGATGATGATCAACAGGATCAATCTACAAGGGCAACTCATTCAATTCCCTGGGAAGAACTGGAACAAAAGGGCTTTTTTGCTGGTTTTTTTGATACAATAAAAATGGTGTGTCTTAGTCCAAAAGAATTTTTTAAATCAATGACAACACGAGGGGGATATACAAGACCCCTTATCTTTTACTTATTGATCTCTGAATTTTATACAGCTTTTAGGATGATATGGTCATTAGCTGGCGTAGGAGTTATGGAGCATGGCCAACAAATGGATATTTTAAATCTTGGCCTTCATGGTATGGCTTCTTTGCTCTGGCTTTTATTCTATCCCATATTACTAACAATTTTATTATTTATAGCAACTGGAATCAATCATTTATGTCTTATGTTAGTAAAAGATGGATCAAGGGGATTTAAAGGCACCTTTAAAGTACTATGTTACTCTTCCGCCCCAATGATTATGAGCTTGTTCCCAATCCTTGGCCCAATAATAGGTATATTATGGTCCAGTGTATGCAATTTTTTAGGCTACAAATATGTCCACAAAACATCAGGGATTAAGGTAGCAATAGCCATGTTAATCCCTGTTTTAATAATTTTTCTTCTGTCTATGCCAATGGCCTTGCGAATGAAAGGTATGTAGTATGCACACCATAAAAAAACTATTTAATCTTTTTAAAAAAAATAATATAGATACAGAACTTACCCGTGAACAATTTAAAAAATTGGCCAATGAGATTAGAAGCTTAACAGAGCTCATTGGTAAAATATGGATCGCCAATAACGAGTTTCAAACAAAATTAAAAAGAATACAAGAAGAGATGGACCATTTAGATAAAATTTTAGAAAAGAGATATTTTTCATACTTACCAGAGAAAAAGAAAAAAGAATTAAAAAGAAGTTTAATAATTTCCAAACAAGAGCTCATTAAATGTATTCAAGAAGCGCCCTGCCCCACAGAGAGGAAGCAATAAAGTGAAAAAAGGAGTCCTAATATTTTTGTCCCTTTTGTCCCTATTCATGATCTCATGTGCAACCAAAGATGTGGAAATAGATTACACATCAGTTACTGTAAACTTGCCCTCACAAATAATAAAAGGCAAACCTAATTTCTTAATATACCCATTAAATTATCCCAAACACTCTCCCTCTGCCTTTTTAGTGCCTTTTAATGTAATGGTTAAAATAAAAAAAAACAGGATATTTTTACAAAGGGAATTTACAAAAATATTTTATAATAATTTCTTAAAAAATCAGGTATTCAAAAGGCTTTTAATGTCCAAAGACAATATCAACAATATAAACGAAGCAATAAAGAGATCTAGAGAAAAAAAATGCAACCTTGTTATAATCCCCACTATAACTTACTGTTTTTTTGGGGGTAGGTCAGCACCTACCAGCATGGCAATAAAGATTGACATCTATGACACTAATTCCAAAAATTTAATCTGGTCAATAACCCATATGGGAGAAATTAAAGCACCTGAGGACAAAGATTATGTGTTCTGGAAGACAAGATACAATTATCCTCCATTTCCAGAAGCAGCTTTACTGAGTATTCTGTTAGATGACATTAGTGAACCAATAAAGAGATGGACTAATAAGAAGGTACCAATTTTCCCCAAAAAAGAGAAAAAACAATTAAGGAGAAATAAAAGTGATTGGAATTTCTAAATTGTATTGTTCCAATGTGGAACCATCAGATGCCCTGAGATATGGGAGGGACTCAAAAAGTCTACCATCACATCTTTTGCAATTTTCCAAGGACAAAAAACCAGTAATAGTATGGAATATAACCAAAAGATGTAATCTTAAGTGTGTTCACTGCTATGCCCAGGCAAAACTAAATGCTACTGACCAGATATCTACTGAACAGGCAAAAGAAATATTAAAAGATTTGGCAGGATTTGGAGTTCCTGTTGTCCTGTTTTCAGGAGGCGAACCTTTAATGAGAGAAGATCTTGTTGAACTAGCAAAATATGCAGTTGAGTTAGGAATGAGGGCTGTAATATCTACCAATGGGACATTAATCACTAGACAAAAGGCAAGAGAATTAAAGCAGGTTGGATTGTCTTATGTTGGCATCTCCATAGATGGAATGGAAGAAGTGCACGATAATTTTAGGGGAGTTAAAGGCGCATTTAAAAAGGCAATGGAAGGGGTTTACAATTGCCAACAAGAAGGGCTTAAAGTTGGACTTAGATTTACCATCAATAAAAGGAATTACACAGAGATCCCTAAAATTTTTGATTTGATTAAGGAGAGATCTATTCCAAGAATATGTTTTTACCACCTGGTCTATAGTGGTAGGGGCTCAAAACTCATAAATGAAGACCTAACCCACCAACAGACCAGAAAACTCATGGACTTAATACTTGAAAAGACAAAAGAATTATTTGATATGGGTCATAAAATAGAGGTGCTTACTGTTGATAACCATGCTGACGGTCCATATATCTACTTAAAACTTCTAAAACAAGATCCCAAAAGGGCAAAAGAAGTCATGGAACTTTTAAAGTTCAACGAGGGAAACAATTCAGGACGCGGTATTGGCTGTATTTCATGGGATGGAGAAGTGTATGCAGACCAATTCTGGAGAAATCACTCCTTTGGGAATGTCCTCAAAAGACCTTTTTCTGAAATCTGGGACGATCCAAACATCGAACTATTAAAAAAGCTAAAGGACAAAAAAAGATATGTAAAGGGAAGATGTGCAAAATGCAGATTTTTAGACATTTGTGGAGGAAACTTCAGGGCTAGGGCCGAGGCAGTATATGGAGATATTTGGGCTGAAGACCCTGCATGTTATTTAACAGACGAAGAAATAGGCATAAAATAGGGAGGAATGCATATGTTTTTCAGGGGAAGAAGGCTTAGAAGCAAAACATATCTAAGAGACATGGTAAGAGAAACCCATCTTAGAGCTGAAGATCTAATCCAGCCCTATTTTGTGGTGGAAACAGATAATAAAAATTTCTGCAAAGAAATTTCTTCAATGCCTGGCCAGTACCAGCTAGGCATTGATGCCTTATTAAAAAAAATAGACGAAATTTATCCATTGGGACTAAAGGCTATTATCCTCTTTGGCATTCCAGAAAAAAAAGATGAAGTAGGTTCCTCTGCATATAATCCAGATGGTGTTGTACAGGTTGCTGTAAAAGAAGTAAAAAATAAATTTCCAGAACTAATCGTTGTAACAGATGTGTGTCTTTGTGAATACACATCCCACGGTCACTGTGGAGTGGTTAGAGAGGGGAAAGTATTAAATGACCAAACCTTAAATCTCCTATCTAGGACTGCGCTTTCTCATGTAAGGGCGGGAGCAGATATAGTAGCTCCTTCTGACATGATGGATGGAAGGATAAAAATGATAAGGGAGAACTTAGACCAATACGGATTTTATAATATTCCTATTATGTCATACGCAGTAAAATATGCATCAAGCTTCTATGGCCCCTTTAGGGAAGCTGCAGAAAGCGCCCCTCAATTTGGGGATAGAAAAACATATCAGATGGATCCTCCAAATAAAAGGGAAGCAATCAGAGAGGCCAAGGCCGATATAGAAGAAGGTGCAGATATTATTATGGTCAAACCAGCACTTCCCTATCTAGATATCATAACAACTCTTAGGCAAAAATTTGATCATCCACTTGCTGCATATCAGGTCTCAGGGGAATTTGCCCAAATTAAGGCTGCTGCAAAAATGGGATGGCTTGATGGAAAAATGGTGGCATTAGAGAGCTTGATTAGCATAAAAAGGGCTGGAGCAGATATTATTTTGTCCTATTTTACTGAAGAATTTTTAAAAAATTGGCAAGAGATATGAAAAAATTAGAACCCAATTTAAGGCTTGTTGCATGGGAAGTAACATCAGCATGTAATCTCGCATGTAAACATTGCAGAGCAGAGGCAAAACTCACACCAAATAAAGATGAGCTAACCAACCTGGAAGGGAAAAAACTCCTTGAATCTATAGCGGAAGTGGGAAAACCAATAGTTATTTTTACAGGTGGCGAACCACTTATGAGGGAAGATATCTTTGATCTAATCTCATATGCCAAATCTTTAGGACTAAAGCCTGTGCTCTCACCCAATGGTACTCTTATCACAAGGGATATTGCAAAAAAAATTAAAGACTGCGGTATCACAAGAATCTCTATCTCAATTGATGGACCAGACGCAAAATCCCACAATGAATTTCGGGGGGTTGACGGTGCATTTGAAAAAATTATTGAAGCAATTTCATATGTTAAAGAAAATAATATAGAATTCCAGATCAACACCACTGTAACAAAATCAAATTTGAATAGTTTCAAAGAGATATTTAATCTTGTAAAAGAACTGGGCGCTGTTGCCTGGCATATATTTTTGCTTGTTCCCACAGGAAGGGCTACTGAGATCCAGGATCAAATAATTACTGCAGAAGAATATGAAAAGGTCTTAAACTGGTTTTATGATTTTAGGAAAATAGCAAAAAATATACATCTAAAGGCAACCTGTGCCCCTCACTATTATAGAATACTCAGGCAAAGGGCAAAGGAAGAAGGAATAAAGGTAAATTTTGAAAATTTTGGCCTCGATGCAGTATCAAGGGGCTGCCTTGGTGGAATAGGATTTTGTTTTGTCTCCAATAATGGGATAGTACAACCATGTGGCTACCTCAAGCTAACGTGTGGAAATATCAGAAAACAAAATTTTAAAACCATCTGGGAAGAGTCACCTATTTTTGAAAAACTTAGAAATCCCGATTGTTATAAGGGAAAATGTTCTATTTGTGAATATTTCAATGTGTGTGGAGGTTGTAGGGCCAGGGCATATACAATGCTAGGAGATTACCTTGATGAAGAACCATTGTGCAGTTATAAGCCTAAGAGGATGAAATAGTTATGGACCAATATGATAAAAATATTTTAGACATTATCCAATCAGAATTTCCAATATGCTCAAGGCCATATGCGAAAATTGGAAAACTTGTTGGCCTTACAGAAGCTGAGGTATTAGCAAGGGTCAGGAAATTAAGGCAAAAAGGTATCATTAGACGAATTGGAGCAAATTTCCAATCCAGAAAATTGGGATGGAAATCTACTCTTTGCTGCGCAAAGGTTCCAGAGGACAAATTGGATTTGTTCGTTAAAACTGTCAATAAATATCCTGGTGTTACCCACAATTACTTGAGGAAACATGAATTTAATGTGTGGTTCACATATATTGCCCCCTCATGGGATGACATAGAAAAAGATTTAAAAGAAATGGAGGCACAAACAGGAATTGAAATTTTAAGCCTTCCAGCAACAAAAATGCTTAAAGTAAAAGTAGATTTTAAAATGAATCCTGAAAAATAAAAAAGCCTATCCTCGTTTTTAGGATAGGCTTTTTTATTTCAACTGTTGTTCTGCTCTACTTAGAATCCAAATTCTCCATCGGAAATATCACCACCAAATCCAAATTCTGGTTTGGCTTCAGAGGATTTTGTTTCACCAGTTTCAGCAGCACCTGCTTCAGCCTCAGCAGCGGGAGCACCTTCACCAGATACTGTCACTACTCCATGTTTTTTCACTTCTTCAATTTTTGCAAGAAGGTCATCTACCTTCTTAATGTACTCGTCCACCTTAGCAGCAGAAGCGATTATCTTTTTCTCTCCCTCTTCCTTCATCTGTGCTTCATAATCAGCCACTTTGGCTTCCAACGCTGCAATTTTCTTTTTGTTTTCTTCAATAATACCCTCATACTCAGCCAATTTTGCCTTTTGCTCTTCAATAGTCTTTTTGTATTCAGCTATCTTGTCAAAGAGTGCATCTACTTCTTCTTTAACATCAGCTGGAAGTGACAAAATGGATACATTTTCGCCCAGTTCCCTGACTTCTTCCTTTCCAAGTCTTGCAAGCTCTGGATGTTGTTCATAGATCCAGGCCTTAGACATTGCCGATGCAAAGGGAGCTAATTCCTTATCAACCTGTTTCTGTGTTACAAAACTTAGCAACTCAAGAACATCCTGGTTATAGTTGCCTGCCTTGCCCCTAAGATAAGACACAAATGTCTGCATGGGGAAAACTTTCCGAGCTTCTGCCATGACAGCCTCCTTATTTATATAACAAAAAGTTTATTTTTCTGCTCATCCACCTCAGTGGATACCCTTCCTATCATCCTTGCATATGCAAGGGCAAAAACCCTATATACTAAATGCCCTAACTTGGACCATGGCATATATGCTATTAACATAAACACTGAAATAAGGTGAATAAAATATACTGGATATGCGAGTCCTGCAATATTAGCCCACCTTAATACTTCACTTAATATTCCGCTTAAAGCAACTACCCATATAAGACCTAACAAATACCAGTCATAATAGGTTGAAGCATCCTTCTTGGACTCATTTAACCTTCTCTTTGTTAGATTTATCAGTCCAATAATAAGTAAAATAGCTCCTACATTGGCTAGAAGTTTTACTGGATTATATAAAGGCATTGGATATTTCATATGAAGAAAAGGTAGAATCTTTGCTCCCCAGTGGGTAAATGCTACAACACCAGTTACAATAAATAAAGCCACAAAACCATAAAACAGCATCAAATGTCCTTTAAATTTTACTTCATCAGTCTCCTCTTCTCCACAGTCTTTAAATTTCTTGTGTGTCAACACTTCATCCTTTATAACATCATAGATAGCATGCCAGATTGTCTTTGGCCTTGTGTATCCAACCACAAAGGTCTTTGGCTGGGTATCAAACACCTCTTTTAGTCTCATTATCCCTTTATAAAAGCTCCAAATCACAAAAATTGCAGCAAGGCCAAATATTGGGTCTATTGTGTAATCCCCAGGAAAGATTAGGGAATATTCCACATGGCCATCTTTTAGAGGAAATGCTGAACCACATATGCTCCCTGTAATGAACCAGATTATTAGGTAAATAATTGCTGGAATCGCAATTAATTTTGGTAGGTGTTTTATTGAACTCATCCATTTGCCCAAGAAAGATGGGCCAGTCAAGTTCCTATAGGCCATGTTTCTTAGAGCAGCCATAAGTTCACCAGGCTTGGCACCCCTTGGACACATCTCACTACACTGACCACACTTATGGCACAGCCACATATCAATATCATTTACCAATTTGTCTTTTAGTCCCCATTGAGCCCAGATCATTTCCTTGCGAGGAAACGACTTGTCCATTGGGGATAGAGGACAAACAACACTACAGGTGGCGCACTGAAAACACTTCTTCACATTTTCCCCACCAACCTGCTGTAGCTCTTTTATAAACTCAAGATCAGGTTTTACTCGACTTACCATTGTCATATTTCCCTCCTACTAATATCCCTTAAAAGGATTGGGACCTAGTTTAATAATGTCCTCAACAAAACTATCAATAATCTCAGGAATCCTATCATAATCATCTATGGCAACCTGTTCCTGTCTAACCCTTTCTAACTCCACACCCAATCTATCCAATGTCTCACCAATATTTTGCATTCTTCTATTGCACAATTCAGACCCCTTCATAAAGTGACACTGATAGTCTTCCCCATATTTACAACCTAAAAGTAGACATCCATCATTTCCTTTACTCATGGCATCAGCGATCCAGATGGTATTAACAGATCCAAGACAGCGCACTGGAATAATCCTCACATATGGACTCCACCTGCGTCCCCTTTTAGCAGCCATATCCAAAGCAGGATACGCATCATTTTCACATGCTAGAACAACAATCCTTGGACCTTCTTTTTCCATATTATCAGGAACTTTAATGGATGTGATCATTGATCCAATCTGACCAACACTATAATTGTCAAAGGAAATAACCCTTTCAGGACATGCACCCATACAGGTACCACACCTTCTACATCTTCCAATGTTTGGTTTTGGTGTTCCCTTTTCATCGTCATCTAATGCACCAAATGGACACTCTTCAGTACACCTTTTACACTGGGTACATCTTACAAAATTGAATTTTGGATAGGATAGATCACCAGAGCGTGGATGTACAGCAACACCCCTGTTTACAGATTCAATACACTGAATTGCTTTTAGTGCTGCACCATAAGCATCAGATGCAGACCTGGCAAGTGTCATAGGCTGTCTTACAGGTCCTGCTGCATAAATTCCTGTTCTTCTGGTTTCATAAGGAAAGCAAATATAATTTGAATCTGCATAACCATCAAAGAGATCTAAATCAGGAAATGCTGGTCCCTGCCTGTATTCAAGGTTTATGACAGGCTCAAGAGCAGTGGTTGGCACAAAGCCCGTGGGAACAACCACGAGATCAGCTTCAATTTCTATTGTCTCTCCTAAGAGGTTATCTTCAATTCTAACAACCACATTTTCATTGGTTCCAGCATAAAAAGAAGTCACTCTACCTTTAGTGAGCATTATACCTGGATCATCCTGGGCTGATTTATAGTAAAGTTCATACACACCAGGAGTCACCATATGTTCATAGATGATATAAGCAATTGAATCCTCAATCATTTCCCTTACATAACCTGCCTGTTTCAGAGCTGTAAGGGAAGTAACTTCTGATGTATAATCTAGATGTCTATATGTCTTGATTGGTTCAAACTTTACCTCGATTGTCTCTTCTTCTTCTGATGATTCTTCACCCTCTGCCTCTGTTTGTTCTAGTTTTTTCTTCCTTTCCTCTTCTTCTTGTTTAGCTATATCTTCATATAAGTCTGAGGCACCAAGTACAAAAAGCACATTCTTTGGAACGCCTCCATCACTGGGCCTTTTGATCTCGCCCTTTTTGGCCATTTCTTCGAATTCCACATTAGTAACTATATTCTTTAGAGAACCATAACCCAGGGGTTCTAAATATTTTGGCTCAATTGGCTTCCAACCAGTTGCCACAACAACAGATCCCACTTCAACCTCTTCTTCCCCTTTAGAAGTCTTCAAATACGCAGTATATTGACCTGGTTGCCCACTTAATTTTTCCAACTGAGTTCCAACATATACTTTTATCTTGCTGTTATTTTTAACAGCCTGGATCTTCTCTTCTATCTTTGTGTCTTCGGCCTGAGTATAAGGTGGATTTATTGGAAAACTCTTAAGCATCTTTGCAGCGTATCCACCAAGCTCTGACTCTTTTTCAACCAAGACTGCTTCATAGCCTGCCTCAGCCACTGCTAAAGCTGCATGAATACCTGTCCAACCTCCACCTAAAACAAGCACCCTTTTCACTCCCTCAATTACTTCCCCTTCTGGAGCAACACTTTTCTGCAACTTAATAACAGACATGTTGATGTAATCCATCACCATGTCCCATAGGAGCTGAGGGGTTTCATCTCCTGGCTTGAGTAAAGAGCCATCTGGATTTTTATATGCCATTATTCCCTGTTCTCTTAAATTTACTCTATCAACAACCACCTTTGGACCAAAATCAAAATATTCAGTATCTTCTCTGGGAGATGGTCCAACAATGCTCACGCCATCAATAGCACCAGAATCTAAATCCTTTTGAATCTCTTTACGAGCCTCATCACTGGCTACCAGGGGAAATACCTTAATAATTGGTGTTGTATCTCCCCATCTGTTCTTTATTTTTTCCACCAATTGATCCACATCTAAATAAGGATCAAAGGTTGCTTTGTCTATGTATATACCGATCTTCTCGGCCATATTTACCTCCCTCTTACCGTTTGTATGGCTTTCATAGCTGCAGCAGTACCTGATTGAGCTGATTTCATAACATCTAGAGGCTCGGCTGCACAACCTGCTACAAAAATACCTTTATCCTGAGAATCAAAAACAAAACCCTCTTCATCCATTTGAACATCAAAGGGAACACTCTCCCCTGAAAGTGATGGCTGCATACCTGTTGCCAGCACCACTAGATCATATTTTTCTGTGATCTTATTGCCAGATATAGCGTCTTCTGCTGTTACCCATACACCTGATGTAGCAATATCCTCTTCTACCTTTGCAACCTTGCCTTTAATAGTTTTTACCTTCTCATCCGCCAATACCTTATCAGCAAATTTTTTATATCTGCCAGGTGTCCTCAAATCAATGTAGAATATTGTAACTTCTGCATCAGGATATTGTTCACGCACATAGGTTGCCTGCTTTAATGAAGCCATGCAGCAGATATAAGAACAATAGGATAGATGATTTTCATCCCTTGATCCTGCACACTGAACAAAAGCCACTTTTTTTGGCGCAGTTCCATCAGAAGGTCTTACAATCTTCCCATTTGTAGGACCAAATGGAGAAGCAAGCCTTTCCATCTGCATATTAGATATACAGTTTGCAATCTGACCTGCTCCTAGATTTGTCAGATTAGTCACGTCATATGGTTTCCAACCAGTGGCAATAATAATGCTTCCAACGTTCAGAGTGATAGTCTTTTCTTCATCTTTTAAATTAATGAATGGGCTCTTTGACAAAAATTTCTTTTCCTCTTCAGATACATGATCTAACTCAAGAACATATCGTCCAGGATATGCAAAAGGGGCATCCATATAAAGGGGTTTTCTAGATGATAGACCAAATTCAAATTCATTCTTTACATTGGCAGAGAGCTTTGCAGCAAGTTCTGACAAATCACAACTACGAGGGGCAGTATATCTTGGCTTTATCCTAACTGCCACTTCATAATTACCTGCACTTCCACTAACTGATACCACTTCAGATAAAGTAAACACCTTTACATTTGGATTCTTCTTGATCCTTTGAAACTGGATCTCCAGACCACAGGATGGGGGACACAACTTAGGAAAATACTTATTAAGTTGCATCACCCGACCGCCTAAAAAAGGCCTCTTTTCTACGAGATAGACTTCATGGCCAACCTCGGCCGCTTCTAAGGCCGCAGTTATACCGCTGAAGCCACCCCCAATTACTAAAATACTTTTTGACATTTCATCCTCCCTATAACAGAGCTTATACCAATAATCGCCTTAAGACTCCCTAGATACACCAATCTTCATCACCTGCCTAGAAGTGTAAACATGACATGTCTTATCTCATAGTCATTATTTAGGCAACCCAAAAACTAAAAAATATTCTTTTAAATGTGCCCTTGAGGGAATCTTACTTCACGAGTAAAATTCCCTGAAGATCACTTAAAAAAGTATCAAAAAAAGGGCAGGATCTATTTAGATCCTGCCCTCTATTTTCATTACATCAACTATGGTGCGTATGGATCAGGAATGATCTGGATATAAGGTCTCTTGAACAGAGTAATCTCTTTCTTCTCAGGATCATACTTGGAGTTTACAAAACATCTCCATTTGGAATCATCAAGACCCATGTAATCAGCTCTGTAGTAGAAGCCAGGATAACGGGTCTCTTTCCTGAAGTCAATATGGAGCATATGAAGTCTTACAGTCCATAGTCTGTGATACTGCTCCCAACACCTCATAAGCTCGTGAAGGTCTCTGGCGGCCAACTTCTTGGAGTCTTCTTCAAGCATATCAAGTAGTTCAAATCCAACCTTAAGCATTGCCTCAGAGGTCATGTAGTAGGTTGCACATCCACCACCATATTCGTCTGTGTGCTTAATAAGTCTGAACATGAAGTTTCTTGGAGTAATGAAGTTTGGATTTACATTAGGATCAGTGGACTCATCCTTATGTTCCATGTAGGTGTACCATGGCTGATAAATCTCTTTCTTGAGCTCTTCTGCACTCTCTTTAATAGTTGGCTTGAAGTCTTTGTGGTCTACACACCACCTAACGAGCTGCTTACCAGCAATCCTACCCTCAGCATGGGAACCAGAGGAGAACTTATGTCCAGAAGCACCTACACCGTCTGCAGCGGTGAACAGACCGTTTACTGTGGTCATTCTATTATAAACCTTTCCATTATCAGCCTTGATCTTGTACTCTTCAGGTACCCAATCCTCGTCTGGTCCAGATACCCAGATACCACAGCAACCAGAGTGGGAACCTAAAAGATATGGCTCAGTTGGCATAATCTCAGAGCCCTTTTCCTCTGGCTTAATATTCATACATGCCCAGAGGTTTGCCTGACCAGGACACATGTCAAGGAAGTCTTCCCAAGCCTCAGCTTCTAAGTGCTTCTGCTCGGCCTTGGAGAGCTCTTTAAAAGTGGTTTGAAGGGCAGTTGCTGTATCCATGTAGATAGGACCACGGCCTTCCCTCATTTCCCTCATCATCATGTGGTTTCTGAGGCATGTGGGAATAACTGAACCAAGGGCGTAACCACGATCCTGATATGGTTTTAACATAGCTGCATTGGTCTGACAGTAATCTTCACCCTTAGAGTTGGTTGCCTTTGCCTTAAAGAGCAAGAACCATGCACCAACAGGACCATAACCATCCTTAAACCTTGCTGGTACGAACCTGTTTTCCATCATGGTCATCTCAGCACCAACCTGGGAGCAAAGTGCATATGTGGAACCAGCATTCCATACTGGATACCAGGCACGACCCATACCTTCTCCAGTGGACCTTGGTCTGTAAACATTTACAGCACCACCGCAGGCAACCAAAACAGCATTTGCTTTAATGATGTAAACCTTATTTTCCCTTGTGGAGAAACCAACAGCACCAGCAATCCTGTTTGGCTCTTTTGCATCAAGTAACAATTTAACAATAAAAAGCCTTTCAATGTACCTATCTTCACCAAGGGCATTCTTGGCTGCTTCAGCAACGATTACCTTATAGGACTCACCATTGATCATGATCTGCCAACGACCAGAACGTACAGGCTGAGCACCATTTCTAACAGCAAGACCTTCTGCCTTTGCCTTTGCACCGTCTAACCTCTTACCATCTTTGAGTACCCATAGAGGAAGACCCCATTCCTCAAATAGATGAACGGAATTATCAACGTGACGACCAAGATCAAAAATAAGGTCTTCACGAACAATTCCCATAAGGTCATTTCTTACCATTCTTACGTAATCATCGGGCTCATTTTCACCAAGATAGGTGTTAATAGCAGAAAGACCAGGAGCAACAGCACCAGACCTCTCCATGGCTGCTTTATCAACTAAAAGCACTTTTACTCCATACTTATCTGCCCAGCGTACAGCCTCATAAGCTGCACCACAAGCACCCATACCACCACCAACGATCAACGCGTCGGTCTCTAACTCTACTACCTCAGGTTCGGCTAGAGGGATACCTTTTGGCTCATCTTTAATTGGTAGTTGTGGCATATTTCTACTCCTTTTGTTTTATTCTGTTATTTTCTAAATCTAAAACTCACAACTCTAACTTAAATAAAACTAACCAGCAATCTTCCAAGTCTTGGTTAAATCAGCTTCTTGAATTTCCCACTTTTTATTGAGAACCTCTTTGGGTTTCTTCAACTCGGTCTCATTGAAATACAATTCTGTTTCTAAATCACCAGCCTCTGGTTTTCCTTCATAAGGCTTAATTGAACCTTCAGGAGTTGTCCTGATTGGGAATTTAAATCTCTTTACCTCTCCATTCCTGAATTGAATAGTCCACATAATATCCTCAGCACTCCTTAGAGGAATACTGGTACCACCCATAGGAGCAAAGTCAGCATATGGCCTTGCAGTAATTGCACCCTGTGGACAAATCTTGATACAGGAATAGCACTCCCAGCACTGATCTGGTTCCTGATTGTAAGCCTTCATTTCCTTTTCATCCAAGATCATTAAGTCATTTGGACAAATGTACATACATGCAGTCTTTTCTCCACCTTTGCAACCGTCGCATTTTTCTGGGTTAACGTAGGTTGGCATACTCATACCTCCTGTTTTTAATTTCTAAATTAGCTTGACCCATACTACCCTTAAATAAAGTTTGTGAAAAAAGTAGCAATGTCTATCATTGTTGTCAAGCATTAAATTTTTGCAAATCTAACATAAATTACAATATGTTATTCCTTTCTATTTATACAATCAATCGACCTTTACCAATAAAATTTCTTTTTAAAAATCGGGTCAGCCAATTTTAGCTGACCCTACTTTAACAAACTTACACGTCAATTTCTGGTGCAGGAAGGAATTCTGATTCCTTGGCAGCAAGTTCCTTTATCTCATCAACCTTGGCAAGAACTCCCTCAAGGGCAGCAGCTCCTAAATCCTTCTTTTCTACTACCTGATTGAAAAGCTCCCTTAAAAAGGCCACAGGTACATCTGTAATTGCACCGCGGGAATCAATACGAGCAGTATCGAACTCTTTTAGTATCCTATCTTTCATTTCTTCAGACACTTCAACATTTAAGCAACGAAGTTCACCGCCGAACATATATTGCACTTTATCTTCCAACTCGGTGCCCTTTATCTTGGCAAACCGATTATCGTCTAAAAGTACCACTATAAAATAGGCCATTTTTAACCTCCTAGTATATTTAGTTTAAAGATCTTCCAAATCCACTTCTAATTCTTTTTCTTTATTAATTACATATTTCTCATTGCAGAATGGATAATTGAAGTGCTTCCACCACTTTACAACCATCTTGTATACTTCTGGGCGCATGATAATTGCTGGTGGCTGTACACCCTCTGCAACCATTCCCCTTAGGAAACTTCCACTGAGTTTCTCACGTTTATGGCCGCAGCTTTCACTATATGCCATCTCTTTACATGTTGGGCAATAGGAGAATTCACGCATATTCTGTGGTCTGATCTGGAGTCCATAAGGTACATCTGTTGGTGGTTTTGGAAATCCAAAGCTTGGAATACCCTCTGTCCATAGGATCTGAGTTGACCACTTATCATAGTATTCACCAACTGCTGCGTGGTCACGACCAAACATGTGGTGTGTACATCCCATATTCTGACGAATTATACCATGCAACAAGGATTCAAGTGGGTTACCATAACGCATATCCCACAAACACATGGAAGTTAAACGCCTATCTTCCTTAATGTAACCAGCAGTTGTTACAGCTTCTTGACCTTCTAAAATTGCCTCATCAGGATAGTCACCACGACGTTTCACACCAATTATTGCATTTACCAAAATGCCATGACATGGTTCAACATCGCCAGTATACGCAGCATTCTTCATTAAGAATTCATGACCAACGTGAGGCACATTCCTTGTTTGATGACAAATTACTGTCCTCCAATTTCTCTTATCAAACTCTTCACGCGCCTTTCTTGGTGGAAACCAGAAACGATCAAAAGGTGGTTTAAATTTGGGTTCATTGATAATGGTGTATTTACCAGCAAGCACTATTGGTTGCAGACTGCGATAAATTACCCATCCAGGATGCTTTTTATTAAAAGGCTCTTTCACAACCTCTGGATTGTCCTCTGGGGTTCCAAATGTCTTGTGAGCCAACTGTTCTGGATCTTCAATTTCCCAAACTTCTTCTATATCTAGAATCGCAAAAGGTTTTCCCTTGAGATTTAAAACTAAACGATCACCAGCACCTACACCTAAGTCTTTGTATTCTTCTTTACTGATATCAAAGACCAATGGATATGGGAATATCCAATCATTGAGCAAACGACGCTCTTTTAAAATCCTTTCAACCTCGGCCTTTTTCATTGAACCCTCAACAGGACTAAAAAAACCGTAACAAATTGACATTATCTCACGATAGACATTGCGAACAGGTACACCGGTCTCATAGTGCAATGTGGGCTTTATTTCATATGTAGGGCAACCTTTGATCATCTTCTTTGCAGCTTCTTTATCTCTAATCACTCTTTCTACAAGCCTACCACCATGGGGCAGTGGCCTCTGAATAATTAAACTAGACATCCATACACCTCCTGTTTTTTTTGATATTATGTTCACATTTTTATAGTGCTTTTTTTGGGCAGCTTATATGAATTAATAAAATTGTCAAGAAAAGATTTGTGAAAAAATTCACGTTATGCAAAGAAAAGCTCCTGTTCTAAATCCTCAACCTAGATTAGAAGATTTGGAGTGGAAATCACATTTTCTCATCCACTTTAATTCACCCTTTTTTTTGTTTTCTTTACAAAACAAAACAGATAGACTAATAGTTGACGGAGAATATATCACTGATCATCTGTTTCGTAAAGTATCACAAATATTTCACCTAACTTTATTTTAGTGGCATTGCTTTATAAAAAAACAACTAACCTAATTGTCTAAAACCTTGACCAAATAAAAAAGGGGGAAAAAATGACTAAACAAAGGGCTCTAGTAATTTCAGACGACCCAGCAAGAAAAGAATATCTATTTTATGAACTAAAAAAAAGAGATTTTTATCCAGTGTCTTATCCCAATATATTTGCTTACAGAAAGGCAGTTGAAGGTGATGATTTTAAAATAATTGTTGCAGACCTATCAATACCCATTGAACCCAAATTAGATATTATTAATAGAGGGGCAAAAAAAGAGCCTCGTCCAAGACTAATTACAATTGGTAAGTATGAATATTTAAAGACTTCAAAAAATCTTGTTGACCCCAATGTGGAAACATTAAAGACCTTGAAAGAATTTTCTATGATAATTAATGATTAACCTATCCTCTCTAACTAACTTATTAAAATTCTTAATAAAATTAACTTTTCGTCAAATTTGAAGCAAGGTTTACATTTTGTTTATCTTATTTTAAACAAGGTCTTTTAGAAAATAAAATACAGGAGTCAATACCTTATGGAATCAAGAAAAAAAATTGGATTTGCAGGTACAGATGGAAGGACATATCTGTCTGCATATACTGTATCCACGGCTACGAGTGACTTATACAAAGGAACCTACACTGGGGTTGTAATAAGAGGCACCTCATCTATGCCTGAATTTGCAAAAATCCTAAACATACCCATTGAATTTATTGAAACTAAAGATAACAGTGTTGAAAGTTATTCCCAGGCCATAGAAAATGGGATAAAAAAGGGAAAATTGGACCTTGTAATTCCATTGCCAGAGGCCCTACTCTTTGAGGGTTTAGTAGACAAACTGGACAAAAAAGGATTTGGAGATAAAATAGCTGGATTGACCAAAGAATTCGCATTTCTAGAAGGGGATAAAGCAAAGTGCAAACAGGTGTGTAAAGATATGAATATTCCTGTGGCAGATAAGTGGTGTGTAGTAGATGCCAGATCCTATAAAGATGTTTTATCTACTTCTCTTGACTATATCCATGAATTTGGAGGAGCAGTACTTAAATATCCATTTAGCGCAGGGGGAAAAGGCGCAAGGGTAATCCTAAATACATGGGAGATAAATGAGGTCTATTCCACCTTGATAAAAGACTACAAAAAATCTTATAAAAAAATGTTTAAAAATTCCATGTGGCCCCTGTTAATTGAATCCCGCATGTCTGGTGTTGAAATCAGCTTTACTATATTTGTGGACAAAAATGGAAATTACCAGATACTTCCTACAGCAATGGACTATCCAGAGAGATTTGAAGGCACATCTGATAAAACCAACCCAATTACTGGAGGTATGGGAGCAATATCCCCGCATCCTTTTGAGTCAGAAGAATTAATAGACATGGCTAAGGAAACTATAGCAGCTCCATTAGTTAAGTATCTAAAGGAAAATGGTGGCCTTAGACCCTGCATCTTGTATCCTGGATGTTTTGTCTCCTTTAAACTCCATGGAGATGGTAAGCTTAAGCCTACAAAAATAAGGGTGTGTGAAATAAACATAAGAGCTGGAGAACCAGAATTTCAGGCAGTGGTAAAAAGGGTTAGGAATTTAGGGCAGTTAATTGAGGCAATGTTTAATGGCAATTTAAATGAAATAGAACCTGAGGTAAGAGATGATCAAATCTGTATTTGTATAGCCCTGGTCACAGGTCCTGGAGGACCAGATGGTCAAAAAGGGTATCCATGGAGCGTTACTAAATTTGAGCCCGTGGAAATTGACTTTGATTATTTTAAGAAAAAAGGCATACAACTAGTTCCATCTGGCATGGGATTTTCAAAAGAAAAGGGCTTTTTTTCTGATGGCACTAGAATAATCTACATGGTTGCAAATGGACAGGTAAAAAATGGTACATCAAAAAGTATTGTAGCAGAAAGGCTAAGGAGTAAATTGCTTAATGCCTTTGACCTTGGAAAAATTAGAGTAATCCCAAGGGAAAACCCAGAGGGAAATAGACTGGATCTTAGACG
>NZ_JBMYBT010000137.1:0-10350 GCF_053993635.1 Desulfothermus sp.
CACCCGTCCGCCGCTCTACTCGCAACCCGAAGGTCACTTTCGCGCTCGACTTGCATGTGTTAGGCACGCCGCCAGCGTTCATTCTGAGCCAGGATCAAACTCTCAGGTTATTACTATATAACCTTCTGCCCTACCCCATAAAGAATAGAGCATCTATCCTTACCTGTCCTCCTCATTCCTATAACTATCTACTTTGTCAATGAACTGAAATTTTTCTCTTTTTTTCGTTGTTGCGTTTTCACTCACGCAACGGAAGATGGACTATATAGATATCACCCCTGCTTGTCAACAACTTTTTTAAAAAAATATTTTTTTACATTAACATCTTGTAATTATTAATAAATACCTTTTGAAATTGCTTCTTTTATGGCACCAAATAAAATTTTTACCTCTGACTCTTCTATAATATAAGGAGGCATAATATAAATTAAGTTTAAAAATGGTCTTATCCAGACTCCTTTTTCCACAAAAAACCTCTGTATCCTGGCAACATCCACATTTTTATCCACCTCTACAACTCCTATGGCTCCAAGCACACGCACATCCTTAACACCATCCAACTCCTTTATATCTTCCATCTCTTGTCTCAATATCTTTTCAATTTGCTTTACTTTTTTATGCCAATTACTTTTTAAAAGGAGTTCTATTGATGCCAGGGCTACTGAGCATGCAAGGGGATTTCCCATAAAGGTTGGTCCGTGCATAAAGACCCCAGGCCGTCCCTCTGAAATTGTCATTGCCACATCCCTTGAACAAAGAGTGGCTCCAAAGCTCATGTATCCGCCAGTCAACGCCTTTCCTACACACATAATATCTGGCTCAACCGAGGCCAGAAAGCTCGCAAATAATTCACCAGTTCTGCCAAATCCAGTTGCAATTTCATCAAATATCAACAAAATATCATATTCTTTACATAATTTTTTCAAATTCTGTAAGTATTCCACATGGTAAAATCTCATCCCACCTGCGCCCTGGACAATTGGCTCCAAAATTACTGCTGCTACCTCTTTGTGGTGTTTTTCAATCAGTTTTTTTATATCAAATATGTCTTCATCTTCCCATTTTGCTCCATAGGGAATTTGAGGCTCCTTTGCAAAGTAATGTTTTGGTAAAATATTTCTAAAGATCTCGTGCATGCCAGTTACAGGATCACATACAGACATGGCACCAAAGGTATCTCCGTGATATCCCCGTCTAATTGTGATTAACTTAGACTTTTCTTCCCTTCCTTTAGAAATCCAATATTGAAATGCCATTTTTAATGCCACTTCTACTGATACCGAACCAGAGTCTGTAAAAAACACTGCATCCAAGGAAGAAGGAGTAATTTCAATTAATTTTTTTGCCAGTTTCACCGCTGGTTCATGGGTTATTCCCCCAAACATCACATGTGCCATTTTATTGAGTTGAGACTTTATTGCATCATTTAGCACAGGATGATTATATCCATGAATCACAGCCCACCACGAAGCCATGCCATCTATAAGCTCTCTGCCATCATATAGCTTTAATCTCACCCCCTTTGCTTCTTTAACAGGATATACTGGCAATGGATTTTTCATTGATGTATAGGGGTGCCAGATATGGTGTCTATCAAATTCTATAAGTTCCCTTAGATCCATAATATTACTCCCTTCAAAGTTTCTTCCATTAAACACCTAACATTCCCTCTACTATTTTTTAGGTGGTAATTACGCCCCGCTTAGAAAAATTGACTTTGGTGGTTCAAAACACAATATTTGACTTTACAAAAATCTTCTTTCCTTTAAAATGAGAAGGGTCTAGTCCACAATAATGGTTTAAACACTTATCTATTAGATAACCCTGAATCTTTAACATGTAATAAAGTTACCTTAAATTTTTTCCACCTCTAAATGTTTAAAAATTTTTGGATTATATATGGATTTATCACAGGTTATTTTATTTAAAAAAGGTTTATCAATAGATATAGATCTAACTATTAAAAATCAAAGTGAAAAAATCCAGCAAAAGAAAGATATACACTATTTGTGTAAGTTTTGCAAAACCAAGATTACTTCAACAAAGCATAAGATTAAAATAAATGGCAAATTCAAACATGTGTGCGCAAATCCACATGGATTAATATTTGAACTTGGATGTTTTTCAGATGGAAAAAATTTTATACATGCAGGAGAGCCCACCAAAGATTTTACATGGTTTCCTGGTTATGCATGGCAAATAGTTGTTTGTGCCACATGTCTTAACCATTTAGGATGGCTATATACGTCTTCAGAAAGTTCTTTTCTTGGCCTGATTCTCACAAATCTAATTGAAGAGAAAAATTAATTTTCTATTGCTTACAATCACACATCTTTCAAAAGGAGTTTACAATATTCCTGCGATATTTTTTTCTCGAGGGATTCTGGAACCAGACCCCGCAAAGATTTTTTTTCTACGGCCTTTTTTCTTATCAAAGAGCTACTTATCTCTAGCCTTGGGATTTCAATATAATGTATTTCATACTCCCCCACTTGCCAAACAAAGTTCTGGTTTGTTTTTGCTGAAAGATTTGTTTCAATAAAAAATTGCAAATTCTTTAGATCCCCTTCCCTCCTTCCAACTACGATAAAATTACATAAATCAAAAAGATGTCTCCATTTATACCACTTAGTTAAATGGGTTATTTCGTCTCCTCCAATAACAAAATAGAGATCATCTCCAGGGTATAGTTGTTTTAATTCTTCTATAGTAATAACTGTATAAGAAGGGGTGCTCCTCTTTGCTTCAATTGTATTTATCCTTAAAAAGGAAATACCATTTATTGCTATTTTTATAAGCTCTACCCTTTTCTCAAAATCAAGTAATTTTTCATCCAATTTATGGGGAGGGCGAGGAGCTGGGATGAGTTCAACAAAATCAAGATCCATTTGTTCTTTTGCTTCAATGGCCACCCTTATGTGGCCATTGTGTATGGGATTAAAACTTCCTCCAACAAATCCTATTTTCATATTCTCTCCAAAAAGTGATAAACTACCTCTAAGTCCGTATTTGTCCATCTCCAAAGGCTACAAACTTGGTGGATGTTAACTCTTTTACTCCCATTGGGCCATATGCGTGTAATTTTGATGTACTGATACCAATCTCTGCACCAAGTCCAAGCTCGCCTCCATCATTAAATCTTGTGGAAGCATTAACAAGCACCAGTGATGCATCTACCTCTTTTAAAAACTTCATTGCCCTTTGATAATTATTTGTCAAAATGGCCTCTGTATGATTAGATCCATATAAAGATATATGCTCCTGGGCTTCATCTTGATTTGCTACCACTTTAACTGCCATCTTAAGTTCTAAAAATTCATATCCAAAATCTTCTTCTTTGGCTTCTTCAGCCCACTTTTCAAGATATTTAAAAGACTTTTTATCTGCCTTAAATAAAACTCCAACTCCTCCAAGCTTTTCACCTACCTTTGGTAGGAGGATAGGCGCTATTTTTTCATGAACCAGTAAGCATTCAAGAGCATTACACACACCAGGTCTTTGAACCTTTGCATTGTAGATTATCTCTACTGCCTCATCTATATCCACATCTTCATCCACGTATATGTGACAAACACCTTTGTAGTGTTTTAAAACAGGCATCTTTGCACCATCTACCACTGCTCGAATCAGCCCTTCTCCGCCTCGTGGGATTATCACATCAATATATTCTTCTAATTTGAGCATTTCTGAGACTGCGGCCCTGTCAGTTGTGGGAATAAGTTGCACTGCATCTTCAGGCAGACCAGCCTCTGATAAGGCCTTTGAAAATAGCTTAGCCAGGACCTGATTTGAATAAAATGCTTCAGATCCGCCTCTTAAAATTACTGCATTTGACGCCTTAACACACAAGATCCCCGCATCAATTGTAACATTTGGCCGAGATTCATAAATCATCCCAATAACACCCAAAGGGATCCTCATTTTACCAACTAAAAGACCGTTTGGCCTTCTCCACATTGTTTCAATTGCCCCTACTGGATCTGGAAGTTGAGCAACTTCCATACAACCTTTCCTCATGGAATCTATGACCTTATCTGAAAGGGTTAACCTGTCTATTTTTGCGCTGCTAAGTCCCATTTTCTCTGCCAGTTCCAGATCCTTTTTATTTTCCTCTTGAATATACTTTTTTTCAGCCTCAAGCATGTCAGAAAGTATTATTAGTGCCTTGTTCTTTTTTTCAGTTGATGCCTTGGCCATTAATTTTGATGCCTTTTTAGCCCTCTTTCCAATATCTAATACTAAGTTCCTTATATCAGGCATAAAATTCCCTCCCATGTTGATTTTTAAAGGATTATTTTATCCCCATGATGAGGGATAAAAACGTTTAGGTCGTTAAATTTATCTTTGTTTTTCTCAAAATAAGAGACAATACTACTTCTTGCATCTCTTTGCATATGAACTGCTGCAAAGCTCTTAGCACCTTCTTTTCTGGCAAAATCAATACAATCTATAAAATTTCCATGTCCATAGATATCCTCATCAAGCAAGAATGTTTCTTGAACCAAAAGGTCACAAGCCTTTGCTATTTCAAAACAACCTTCTTTCGGTGGTCCATCGCCACTATAATAAAGAACTTTTTCGCCATCTGAGATCCTAACTCCTAGGTTAGGCTGAGAGTGCCCAGTAGCGGCTACAGCAAATTTAATTTCCTCTATTTCTTTTTCTTCCCCCTCTACTAACTGGTGAAATATATAATCAAAGGAAATCTTGTCTGCCAGGGTTGGAAATGCAAGCTTCATAGAAGACCTTACTACATAGTCGACTCCTTTCTGGCCAACAAAGTGGAGGGGCTTAATTCTACCCTGTTCCCAAAATCTCAGCAAAAGAAGTGGCAGACCCAAAAAATGATCCCCATGGAAGTGGGAAATCCAGATTATGTCCACCTTGTTTACGTCTTTTTCATATTTAAAAAACTCATGGGTCACACTAAAACCGCAATCAAGCAGCAGTGTCTTTTGATTTCCAGTGTATAAGAGCAAAGATGTATTTGGATATTTCTCATCACACGCCTCACCAACTCCTAGAAAAATCACCTCCATACCCTTCTCCTTTGACTTTTAACTCTATATAAATTACTTTGACCTTTTTTTTAAAAGAGGTTAAAAAATCTCCTCAAAAACTTAAATTTCAAAATAAACTACACGGAGGTAAATTCAAATGCAAGACAAAAAAAAGAACAAACTCTCTATTCCAATAGAGGAAGAAATTGCAAAAGAGGCCATGCCTATTGTTGAAAAAATCATCTCTCATTTGAGGGAAATTGTCATAGCTGTGGGCGTAGTTGTTGTGATTGCAGCTGGGTATTCTGGATACAAATGGTATACACAAAATAAATTAAATAACATCAAAAAAGAACTTGGTTCTATATTGCTTTTAAAAGAAGATAACGAAAAGATATCTAAACTAAATAAATTACTCAAAGAGGCTCCATCACAAGCAAAACAGGCGATTAGACTTCAGCTTGCCAAGTTATACATAAAGACAAAACAATATGATAAGGCAGTTTCTATGTTTGAAAAAGTTGCAGAAAACAGTGATGATCTCAATGTAAAAGTAATTGCAAAGATAGGAAAAGCCAATTGTTATAAACTGATGGGGAAAAAGACCGAGGCCCTAAAGATACTTGTGAAATTAAAAGACAATCAGGAATATGCACAGATAGTAACAATGGAGATTGCAAGATTGGCAGAAGATACTCAAAATATAGATCAGGCCTTATGGGCATATAAAAAATTAAAATCAAGTCTTGGAGTAAGTGATCCAAATGGGTTATTCTATCAATATAAAATAGCTCAACTAGAGCAAAAATTACAAAATCAAACAAAAGGAAAGTAATTATGAAACACATATTGCTGGACTCAAAATCAGGAGAAAAACACCTCTTATTGGGTAATGAGGCAATAGCCAGGGGTGCAATTGAGGCGGGAGTTGGTTTTGTTTCAGCCTATCCTGGGACACCATCCTCTGAAGTACCAGATACATTTTATAAATTATCTCCCTATGGAGACTTTTATTTTGAATATTCAGTAAACGAAAAAGTCGCCCTTGAAGTTGGGGGAGGAGCAGCCTTAGCAGGTGTGCCAACCCTGGTTTGCATGAAACACGTAGGAGTAAATGTTGCTGCTGATCCCCTTATGAGCCTTGCATATATTGGTACACCTGGGGGGCTGGTTTTACTTAGTGCAGATGATCCTGGCTGCCATTCAAGCCAGAACGAACAGGATAATAGATACTATGCACGACTAGCAGGTCTCCCCTGTTTTGAGCCTTCCACTGCCCAGGAAGCAAAGGATATGACCAAAGAGGCATTACTTTTATCGAGAAAGTGGCAGCAACCAGTTATGCTAAGGACCACAACAAGGATAAACCACTTAAGAGGACCAGTTGTATTTGGCGAAAAGAAACAAGTACCTGAGGCTGAATTTAAAAAAGACCCATTTAGATTTGTTCCCTTACCAGCAATAGCCCGACTAAGGCACCCTATCCTCTTAGAAAATCTAGAAAAAATAAGAAAAGAGATAGAAAGCCATCCTTATAATAAGGTCAGAATAAAAAGCAAATTGGGAATAATTGCCAGTGGGATTTCAAGGGCATATTTAAATGACGTGTTAAATGATTTAGATCTCTTCGACGAAGTATCTGTACTGGAGCTAGGCATTACATATCCTTTAGCTGAAAAAACCTTACTTGATTTTCTTTCTCAGATGGAAAAGGTCTTGGTTTTAGAGGAGTTAGAGCCTATTTTAGAAGATAGTGTAAGGGTAATTTGCCAAAAAAACAATTTAAACACAAAAGTCTATGGAAAGGATGAAAATCTTACAAGACTCTTTGAATATTCCACAAAAAAAATAGAAACTGCTATCCTCAAATTTCTTGAAAAACCCAAAAGCAAAACCAAAGGATGTGAAGAAGAAAAGGAACTTCCTGGAAGACCCCCAAACCTGTGTGCAGGATGTCCCCACAGGGCAGTTTACTACTCTGTTAGAAAGGTTTTTGGAGATGATGCAATTTATGCAACTGATATTGGCTGTTATACCCTGGGATTTTTACCTCCACACAGGGCATGTGACTTTTTATTTTGCATGGGATCCTCTATATCTGGAGGATCTGGTATGGCACGGGCCACAGGAAAAACTGTAATTGGTTATATTGGGGATTCCACATTTTTCCACTCTGGATTAACTGGACTTGTAAATGCAGTTCACAACAACCACAACTTACTGGTAATTATATTAGATAATCAGACCACTGCCATGACTGGACATCAGCCACATCCAGGTGTTTTAAAAACACCACTCGGAGATAACAAAAGCAGGGTGGATATTGAAACAATTGTTAAGGGATGTGGTGTTACGCATGTTGAAAAGGTAAACCCATTAAATCTCAAAAAAACCCTTTCTGTATTACAGAAATTTAAAGAATTATCTGGAGTTAGAGTCATAATTGCTGAGCAGCCATGTACACTCTTTGCAGCAAGAGTACTTAAGAAAAAAAATCTTACTTATGCATATGTTGAAAAACAACATGAAGAAGTTGAAAAATGCTTAAAAGAACTTGCATGTCCTGCTTTTTATAAAAAAGATGGGAAAATTTTTATAGATGAAAGTCTATGTTCTGGGTGTATGTTTTGTGTACAAATAACCAACTATATAAAAGCCAAAAAAAGGAAATCATAATGGGAAAGATGAGAATATTTTTAGCAGGGGTTGGTGGACAGGGGACCCTGACTGCAACTAATTTAATTTCTTTAATTGCCCTGGATAAGAATATAGAGGTAACATCTGGTGAAATCCATGGCATGGCACAGAGGGGAGGAATCGTAGAGTCCACTGTGCTTCTTGGAGGGTATTTAAGCCCTAAAATTGACATTGGAGAAGCAGATGTTTTATTGGGATTTGAACCAGTAGAAACCCTACGTGCGCTTAAATACCTAAAAAAAGGGGGAACCATTGTCTGGAATACAGAACCAACCTATCCTGTTGGGGTGTCAACTGGCATGGAAAAATATCCTGAAATGGATTATATTGAAGAGAAAATAAATCAATGTGCACAAAATAGCTATAAACTCTCATGTATAGAATTAGCAAAAAAAGCAGGCACAACAAAGTGTGCCAATATAGTCCTTTTAGGCGCTTTTTTTTCTCTAAATGAGTCCCCTTTTACTTTAAATGACCTAATTGATGGCATAAAAAAGCATATGTCTCCCAAAATACAGGATATAAATATTAAGGCAGCAAAACTTGGCAGCGAGGCTATTAAATAATCGTTATTGCACTTATGCAAAAATAATGGATGGGAGGTGATAAAAATGCCTGTATATGAATTTTATTGTGAAAATTGTCATATGATATTTAATTTCCTTAGCAAACGCATAAACACAAAAGACACCCCCATCTGTCCCAAGTGCAAAAACAAAAACATGAAGAGAAAGGTATCTATCTTTTCAGTAATTTCTTCTTCAAAAAAAGAGGATGACAATGGGGACATGGATGACCCAATTTCAAGGATGCTCTCTCAGGTAGATGAGAAAAAACTTGAAAGTGCCATTGCTTCTCTGGCTAATCAAGCTGATAAAATAGACGAGGACAATCCAAAAGAGATGGCAAAAATCATGAAAAAACTATTTGAAACAACAGGCCTTAAAATGGGTGGGGCAATGGAAGAGGCCCTAAGACGACTAGAAGCAGGCGAGGACCCTGAAAAAATTGAAGAAGAAATGGGCGATCTATTTGAAGATGAAAATTCACTCTTTGATCTTAAAAAAACAAAGATCTCAAAATTGTTGCCTCCTAAAGAAGACGAAACCCTGTATAATATGGATGACTATATAATAAATGAATAAAAATAAGAGATTAAATATTGGCCATCCTCATAGAATTTACGGAGTATTTTCAATTATAAAAAGAGGAAAGATAGGGGCAGGACATACTCAGAAGAAAAGCAGTCACAATTTGTTATTTTTTGCGGAAGAACAAGAAGATGGCAATATATCTCTTCAGCCAATAAATAAGAATTTTGTTCCTTCAGGGCCAAAGTCTTTTATTTCCAAAGAAGAATTCCTTCAAAACTTCATACCTGAACCTGATATATACATGAACAAAGTCTATCCAGCAATAAGAGAATTACAAAAGACTATTGCAAGAGGAGAAAGGTATAGAAGAAATAAAAAATACTATAGCGCTGAATATGAATTTAAAAATGCACTTAGAATTGATGAAGAAAATATTAGAGCCACTTTTGGACTTGGACTTACCTATTTGGATAGGGGAGATAAAGAAAAGGCCAAATTAGTTTTTAAAAGGATTTACAATTTAAATGCTGCCTTTGAGAGGGAACATAAACACCTGTTCAATGAATTTGGCATTAAAATGAGAAAAAATAAAATGTATAAAGAGGCTTTAAAGTACTACCTTAAGGCTTATAGACTGGAAAAATGGGACGAACATCTTTTTTTTAATATTGCCAGAGTATTGTTTGAATTAGATAAGTATAAACAGGCTCTTAAATTTGTAAATAAGGGACTCGTTATAAATCCTAATTTTAATGAAGGAATTAAATTAAAAAAAGTTATTGAAAAAAGATTACAAAGTCAAAATCCTACATGTGGGATGGTAAAATGAATGATAGATTCTTTGGAGAGTATTTAGTATCAAAGGGACTAATAGATGAAAACACATTGAACGATCTTTTAAATGAACAGATACAAAGAAATAAAAAAATAGGAGAACTCTGTGTTGAGAAAGAACTTTTGTCTGCAAAGGACGTAGAAAAGATCATTCAAATTCAACAAATGGAAGATAAACCTTTTTGTGAAATTGCAAAAAAATTAAATCTTCTTACTCAAAAACAAATTGACGAGATTTTATTTTTGCAGGATGTAAAACATGTTCATCTTGGAGAATTACTTGTAGAGAAAAAAATAATCTCTTTTGAAGAGTTATCTCCCTTTTTAGAGGAATATATAGAGATAGAGCGCAAAAGAAATAATTACTTAAACGAATATATTCAAAGGGTTAATAGAAAAAGGCTAAAATTAATTATAGATGTTATCTCAAATTATTTTTTAAGAATTAGACACGAGATATTAAAACCTCTTTATGTAAATAAAAAAATAATTAACTTAGAATTAACGCCTATTTTAAAAATCACAATATACAACAAAGAAAAAAAGATATTCCATCTAAAAATTTTTGGTGGATATGAGATTTTAGATAATTTTATTAAAATTACTAAAAATTACCTCTCAAATAAAAACATAAAATGTCACGTAGAAAATGTAAATACACTTGAAGGTATTAAAATAGAAAACAATATAGTATTTTATTCTTCTGGCGGGAACATGGTTATTTT